>JAFAMT010000150.1 GCA_019233085.1 Herbaspirillum sp. | reverse complement strand
TCCCGATGACGTGCCGATGAACATGTCGCTGTTCAATCAAAGCATCGTCGATGGTCGCTCCTTCACGCTGGAGAAGCGCTACCTGCGTCCGGATGGCTCGACCTTCTGGGTCTCCAGCGACATCAGCCGCATCGTCGATGCGGAGGGTCGGCCGCAAGCCATGATCGCGGTCTCCACCGACATCACCGAGCGACGCCGCGCCGAGGAAGCGCTGCGTGAGTTGAACGATACGCTGGAGCAGCGCGTGGTCGAGGAAATCGTCGAGCGCAGTCGCGCCGAGGCTGCCTTGCGCCAGATGCAGAAGATGGAGGCGGTAGGACAGCTCACCGGCGGTGTGGCCCATGACTTCAATAATGTCCTGCAGATCATCGGTGGCAACCTGCAATTGCTGCAATCCGATCCGCAACTGGACGAGCGCGGCCGGCAGCGTATCCGTATCGCCAGCGGCGCAGTCGATCGCGGTGCCAAGCTGTCGTCGCAGCTGCTGGCCTTTGCGCGGCGCCAGCCGCTGCAGCCGCGCAGCATCAATCTCGAACGCGTGGTGCAGAACATGGAAGACCTGCTACGTCGTGCCGTGGGCGAGCACATCGAGATTTCCACGGTGGTCACGCGGGAGTTGTGGAATACCATGCTGGATCCCAACCAGGTCGAGAACCTGATCATCAATACCGCCATCAACGCGCGCGACGCCATGCCCAGCGGCGGCCGGTTGACGGTGCAGATCGACAATGTGCAGCTGAGCGACCCGGGTTTCCTGTCGCAGGCCGACCTGCCGGCGGGCGACTATGTCGAACTGCAGATCTCCGACAATGGCGCAGGCATGTCACCGGAGGTGCGCGAGCGCGCCTTCGAACCCTTCTTCACCACCAAGCGGGAAGGCGAGGGCAGCGGGCTGGGCCTCTCCATGGCCTATGGCTTCGTCAAGCAGAGCAAGGGCCACATCAGCCTGCACAGCGAGCCGGGCAAGGGCACCACCATCCGTATCTACTTCCCGCGTTGCGTCGATGAAGAGGTGCTGGTGGAAGACCATCGGGAGATGGAAGTACGCGGTGGCGATGAAACCATCCTGGTCGTGGAAGACGATGCCAACCTGCAGCTGACGGTCGTCGATACGCTTTCCTCGTTGGGTTATCGCGTGCTTAAGGCCGACAATGGCGAGCGCGCGCTGGCCATCCTGCAAAGCGGCATGCCGATCGACCTGATGTTTACCGATGTGGTGATGCCGGGCAGCGTGGCCGTGACCGAACTGGCGCGACAGGCAAGGCAATTGCTGCCGGATATGGAGATCCTGTTCACCTCCGGCTACCCGCGCGACGCCATCGTCCATGAGGGGCGCCTGGATGCGGGGGTGGAGTTGCTCTCCAAGCCTTACCGCGTCAACCAGCTGGCGCGGCGCATCCGTCACCTGCTGTCGAACCGGGCGCAGCGTATTGGCTTGGCCCGGGCGGCAGGCGAGCGTGAGCAGGGCTCGGCAACCATCCACAAATTGCCCGTGGCCGACTGGCAGCGCCAGGCTGAGGTGGCTTCTGTCGCCGTGGAGCAGCAGGCCTATGGCACCACCGATGGCAGTGGTGCGACAGAGCTGCATGGCCAGAGCGCCACCGCCGTCGCCGGTTTGCGCCTGCTGGTGGTGGAAGACAATATCGACTCCCAGCAGCTGGTCTGTGAATTGCTGGAAACCCTGGGCCACCAGGCCAGGGGCGTGATCAGCGGCGAGGATGCCCTGCAGGCCCTGGGCGAGCAGGCGTTCGACGTGCTCTTTACCGACGTCAACCTGCCCGGGATGTCCGGGGTGGAACTGGCCAAGGGAGCGCTGGCGCGTTTCCCGGAGATGTCGGTGATCTTCGCCTCGGGGTATGGGGCGATGGTGGCGCGCAATGTGGGCTTCCCCTCGCACTCCCTGCCCAAGCCCTACGATATCGATCAGCTGCAGGAAATCCTCGGGAAGATCGCGGCGGCGTGAGGCCGGGGGCCGCATTGCCGCCGGTGCGCGGCACATTTGTACGTTCGGCGATGCGGCATACATGGCGAGAAATTATGTAAGACCTGTTTCCTTTTTTTGTCATATTTCATAAAATAAATAAGAACTATTCTTGTTCGTATTTAAAAAATAGACGAAAAAAGGCCCTCCTTGACCCTGCATTCCTCCCTCGGCGCGCGTCCGCGTGCCATGCGCCGTGCCTTGCGCCCGGTATTCGTGACCATGGCGCTGGCCGGCTCGCCGCTGCTGGCCCAGGCCCAGGCGGCGACCTCCGGCGCCGACGACAAGCAGCTGCCCGTCGTGACCGTGTCGGCCGAGGGGGAGGGCAAGCAGCACCTGCAGACCCAGTCCTCCGCTGGTGCGCTGGGTTCGCGCACGCTGCTCGATACGCCATTCTCGGTCACCAGCGTGACCGCGGCAGAGCTGGCCGACAAGCAGATCAATAAGCTGGGTGACATCTTCTACAACGATGCCTCGGTCAGCGACAACAGTGGCGGCTATAGTGCCTGGGCGTCCTACATCACCATCCGCGGCCTGCCGGCGGACTGGCAGAACTCCTTCCGCATCGATGGCAAGCCCTTCCTCAGCTATGCCCTTACCTTGCCCTACGATCACTTCGAGCGCATCGACCTGCTCAAGGGCTCCTCGGGCTTCATGTATGGCTTCGGCACGCCGGGCGGGGTGATCAACTACATCACCAAGAAACCCACCGAGACGCCCGTGCGCAGCGTCAGCGTGGGCTATACCAGCAACAATATCTGGAGCGAGCATATCGACCTGGGAGGCCGATTCGGCAACGACCAGATGTTCGGCTACCGGCTCAACGCCACCCATGATCAGGGCGAGACCTTCAACCAGGGGCGTATCCGGCGTGATTCGGTATCGCTGGCCCTGGATGCCCGCCTCACGCGCGACCTGACCTGGGACTTCGAGGCGATCTGGCAGAACAGCAATTCGACCGACCAGACGCCGTCCATCGTCACCAGCAGCCTGACCGGCAGCCGCCTGCCGTCGGTGGTCAGTGGTGGTGACAAGACCCTGGTAGGCGCTGGCCAGCATCTGGATACCAACTTCCAGCTTTACCAGACTGGCCTGAACTATCGCATCAACCCGGACTGGAAGGCCCAGCTCAGCTACAGCCACAGCACCTCCAAGCGCTTCCGCAACGAGGGCATTGCCATGCTCACCGACGCGGCGGGCAACTACCAGGACTGGCGCTCGGATTCGCGCGAGGGCCATGTCTTCGACCAGTGGCAAGCCATGTTGGAAGGCAATGCACGCACCGGTACCATCGACCATCAACTGGTGCTGGGCGCCTCGTCGCAGAAACAGGTCAACGACTACTCGATCGCGCAGTACTACCAGCAGATCGGCACCGGCAACCTCTATACGCAGAACACCAACGGTCACGACAGCTCGACCGACCTGCAGACCTATCACAGCGGCATCATCACGCAGCAGGCGCTGTTTGCCAGCGATACGATCAACTTCTCGCAGGCCTGGTCGGTCCTGGCCGGGGGACGCTACAACCAGTTCCGCCAGGATAGCTTCAGCACGGCCGGGGCCTTGACCTCGCGCTATGACAAGTCGGCCTTCACGCCCACGGTGGCCTTGATGTTCAAGCCCGAACCCTCGACCACGCTCTACACCAGCTATGTGGAATCGCTGGAGCAGGGTGGTGTGCCGGCCATTACCAACAGCAACTACGGCACGCAGCTCAATCCGCTCAAGAGCAAGCAGTATGAGATCGGTGCCAAGACCGACCGGCAGCGCTGGAGTGCCACGGCGGCCCTGTTCCGCATCGAGCGCGCCTCCGAGTACACGCTCAACAATGCGCTGGTGCAGGACGGCCAGTCCAATTACCAGGGCCTGGAGCTGGGGGCGGCATATCGTCCTACGCCGCAATGGCAGCTGGCGGGCAGCCTCATGCTGCTCGATGCCACTTATGACAAGGGCAATACCTACAACGGCAACCGCGTGGCCGGTGCGCCCAGGAACATGGCCACGGCCCAGGTCTCTTACCTGGTGCCGCAGCTGGCGGGCCTGAAGCTGATGGCCGATGCCAAGTACACCGGCAACACCATGCTGCGCGCGGCCAACGATATCGAGCTGGCCAGCTATACGCTGTTGAACCTGGGCGCCAGCTACACCACCCGCATCGGCAAGTACGACACCACCTTCCGGGCGGCAGTCAACAACGTGCTGGACAAGCGCTATTGGCAGTACCAGTACGAGAACTACATCAAGCCCGGCGATCCACGCACCTTCAGCCTGACCGCCAAGGTCGACTTCTGATGCGCGCGTACTCCTATCGCCTCCCGCCCAGCAACTTCGCCAGGTCATCCTCATGCGCGCATCGCTAGTGCTCCTCCATCGCTGGTTCGGCCTGGCCGTGGCCGTGTTCCTGTTCATCGCCGGCGCCACCGGCGCGGTGATTTCCTGGGACCATGAGCTCGATGCCTGGCTGAACCCGCAATTGTTCCACGCCCGCAGCGCCGACCAGCCCGGTGCCGGCGCGCCACAACCGGGGCTGGCGCTGGCGCGCCTGGTCGAGCAGGCCGAGCCGCAGCTGCGCGTGACCTACGTGCTCACCGAGAGCGAACCCGGCCACACCATCGGCATGATGGTCGAGCCGCGCATCGATAGCGCCACCGGCAAGCCCTATGCGCTGGACTACAACCAGATCGCAGTGGACCCGGTGAGCGCCGAGATCCAGGGGCGCCGCATGTGGGGCGCCATCTCGCTCTCGCGCGAGAACCTGCTGCCTTTCCTCTACAAGCTGCACTACACGATGCACCTGCCCGACATGGGCGGCATCGAGACCGGGATCTGGCTGATGGGTCTCATCGGCATCGTATGGGCGCTGGATTGCTTCATCGCGCTCTACCTGTCCTTCCCCAACTGGCGCAGCTGGCGTAAATCGTTTGCCTTCCGCTGGCGCGATGGCGGTCACAAGCTCAATTTCGACCTGCATCGTTCCGGCGGCGTCTGGGTGTGGGGTCTGCTGCTGGTCCTGGCGGTGACTTCGGTGTCGATGAACCTGGAGCGCCAGGTCATGCGGCCACTGCTGCAGACAGTGTCCACGCTCACGCCCGGTCCCTTCGACACGCGTACGCCGGTGGCGCCCGAGAAGGTGGCCGAGCCGCGCATCTCGCGCGAGCAGGCGGTCGCGCTGGGGGCCGAGCAGGGCCGCCGGATGGGCCTGGCCGATCCGGTGGGAGGGGTGTTCTATTCGGGCATGTTCGGGGTCTATGGCGTGGGCTTTTTCCAGCCGGGCAACGATCATGGCGACGTCGGGCTGGGCAATGCCTGGCTGTACTTCGATGCCAATACCGGCGCCTACGAGGGCGGGCGCGTGCCGGGGCGCGGCAGCGCCGGCGATATCTTCCTGCAGGCCCAGTTCCCGCTGCATTCAGGGCGTATCCTGGGCTTGCCGGGGCGCATACTGATTTCCTGCATGGGGGCGCTGGTGGCGATGCTGTCGGTCACCGGCGTGATCATCTGGGTGCGCAAGCGCCGTTCGCGCCTGCAGCAACGCGCGCGCCTGAAGGCAGAAAAGACACCGGCCCGCGAGGGGCCGGTGGCAGACCTGCACTGAACCGGCGCCTCAGTGCGCCATCAGGACCGGTATGGTCATGGTCTTGAGGATGGTCAGGGTGACGCCGCCCAGCAGCACTTCGCGGAAGCGGGTGTGGCCGTAGCCGCCCATGACCAGCAGGTCGGAACCCTTGTCGGCAGCCAGCGAGAGCAGGGCATTGCCGATGTCCAGGGTGGTCTTTTCCTGGGCCACTTCCACCTTCACGCCATGGCGGGCCAGGTACAGGGCGATGTCGGCACCCGGCTGCTCACCGTGGGTGCCCAGGCGCTTGTCGGAGTTGAAGATGACCACCGTCACGTTATCGGCCTGGCGCAGCAGCGGCAGGGCGGCGGTGACGGCGCGGGTCGATTCCATGCTGCCATCCCAGGCGATCAGGGCGTTCTTGCCGACGTGCCTGAATTCACCGGCACTGGGGATGATCAACACCGGGCGGGGCGAATTGAGCATCACGTATTCGGGCAGGTCGGTGAGGAAGCTGTCGTCGGCGTCGTCAAGATCGGCCTGGCTCACCACCACCAGGTCGGAGTAGCGCGCCTGCAGGGCCAGCCCGCCTTCGGCGTCGTCATCGACGAAGCGCTTTTCGTGCGAGGGCACGCCCACG
>JAFAMT010000232.1 GCA_019233085.1 Herbaspirillum sp. | reverse complement strand
CGATCGTGGTCGATGAACTGCGGCAGCACCGCCACCATGAAGACGATGCCCTTGGGATTGGTGGCATTGGTGAGGAAGCCCGTCATGCAACGCTGCCAGCCGGTCTGGCCACGATGGGCGATGGCATCGGCATTGGCCGCATCCAGGGCCTCGCCCTCCTGTTCGGTGGGCACGCGCGCGCGCCACTGCGAGAAGCCCAGGTAGATCAGGTACAGGGCACCGGCCACCTTGATGACATTGAAGGCGGTTTCGGAGGCCACCAGAAGCGAACCCACACCCGCGCCCGCGATGATCAGGATCACCACCAGCGCCATCTCCAGGCCCAGGATGGTGGCGCTGGTGCGGCGCACGCCATAGTTCAGGCCGTGGCTCATCGATAGCACGGCGCCCGAGCCGGGGGAAATCGCGATGACGCAGGCCGCGGCGAAGAAGGTTATCCAGGTTTGATAGTCCACATGGTCTCCAGGGTGCAGTGACGTAAAAGCCAGCCATTATAAAGAAGCCTGTCCATGCCTGCGCAGCCGCCCTCCTCTGCGCCCACACAGCGCGATCTCCCCTCACGGATTCGTTGAAAAAATGGCAGCAACGAATTCTTACAACTCCGTCATGAATTGAAACACTTTGATGTCGTCCGCCGTTGTGGCCGTTCGTTATAGGTAGCAAGGCGACACGAAAACGATCCAGCGATTACGCAAGATCAAGCGCCGAGCGTAACAACCACTTTCAAAAGGAAATTGCCATGAACACCAAATCCGTCATCGTCGCCTCCCTGCTGACTGCCCTGGCCTTGCCGGTGTTTGCACAGACTGGCAGCACCGCAGCAGCCGCACCGGCCGCCCCCACCGCCGCCGCTGCAGCGAGCACGACCGACGCCGCCCCCAAGGCCAAGACTGAACACGCCAAGCACAAGAAGGCTGTGGCGAAGTCTGAAAAGAAGGCCGAACACAAGGCGGAAAAGAAGGTAGATGCGAAGGCAGATGCGAAGGCCGAAAAGAAGGACGCCGCCGGTAGCGAAGCCAAGCCGACCACCGACGCCGCCAAGACCAAGTAAGCAAGAGCAGACGCTCATCACCGCACAACACAGATCACGTACTACGGATAAGCCATCCGCTTTTGAAAGGACACCATCATGAAGACCAAGACCATCATCGTTGCTTCCCTGCTGTCGGCCCTGACCCTGCCGGTATTCGCCCAGACCGGTGCCACTGCACCCGCAGCCGCCACCCCGGCCACCACCGCTGCGGCACCGGCCAAGACGGAAGCCGCCAAGACCGAGGCAGCGCCCAAGGCCAAGACCGAACACGCCAAGCACAAGAAGGCCGAGAAGAAGTCTGAAGCCAAGACCGAGGGCAAGACCGAGAAGAAGGCGGAAAAGAAGGAAGCCGCCGGCAGCGAAGCCAAGCCGGCCACCGATGCCGCCAAAACCAAGTAATTGCAGGACAAACGCACCCTGAGCACGTAGCACGGATGACGCATCCGTCACATTGAAACATCACCGAAAGGACATCACCATGAACACCAAGACCATCATCGTTGCTTCCCTGCTGTCGGCCCTGACCCTGCCGGTATTCGCCCAGACCGGTGCCACCGCGCCTGCCGCGGCTGCTCCGGCCACGACCGCCGCCGCACCGGCCAAGACGGAAGCCGCCAAGACCGAGGCTGCGCCCAAGGCCAAGGCCGAGCACGCCAAGCACAAGAAGGCTGCAAAAAAGAGCGAGAAGAAGGTAGAAAAGAAGGAAGCCGCCGGCACCGAAGCCAAGCCGGCCACTGACGGCGCTGCCAAGTAAGCCGTCCGCAAGGAGCAAGACCCGGGCGCCGCAGGCGCCCACCCATGTCAGGGATGACAGGGATGCCGCACCCTCGCCGTCAGGCCTGGGTGCGGTATTTTTTTATATTGTTTAGATTATTTATATGGTTTTCAATCGGCCTGCCAGCGCAGTGCGATCCGTTCACCGTCGCTGGTGAAGTGGGCGCAATCCATCCCGATGCCAGCCGCGAAGATGAGCGCATCACCGGCAAACAGCAGCGGCAGGTAAGGCCGCTCCCAGGCCGGTACATCGGCGCTCTGGTACTGTTGCTTGAGACTACGCGCCGGGCGATTGGCACCCAGCTGGATACGCTCGCCACCACTGCGCGCGCGCACCGTCAGCGGCTGCTCACGCAGCCACTGCGGCGAAAAACCGCGCCGTGTATCGTCAGCTGCCAGCAGGTCGAAATGTAGCTCGCCGTAGTAGGTATCGACGCGCAGTTGCGCCTGCCCCTCCCAGCGCAGGCGGATCACCGCCCCCTCGTCGGGCGGCGTGCGACGCGGCGCGAGGAAGACGCGTTCGCGGTAGCGATGCACCTCGCCATCGGGATGGGAGACGCACAGTTGAGCCTCCACGTCGGCCTGCAGCAACTGGCTGCGCATCTCCTGCATCCAGGCCGCCGAGGGCATGCGCATGCCGCGCAGGCCGAACCAGTGACGCATCAGGTTCAGGAAGCGCTGCTCACTCAGGCCACGCAGCGCCGGCATCAGCAGGTGATCGTCGCGGCGGCATTGCAGCAGATCGGCTTCGGCCACTTCGCGCAGCAGTTCCTGCGCGCCCTGCGCATGACCGGCACTGCGGGCCAGGCGCTGCTGATACCCCGGAAAGACCCGGCCCAGCGCCGGCATGACCTGGTGACGCAAGGCATTGCGCGTGTAGCGCGGGTCGGCGTTGGATTCGTCCTCGATCCAGGCCAGGCCACGCTGGCGCGCATAGGACTCCAGTTGCGCGCGCGTGATGCCCAGCAGGGGACGCGCCACCAGGGTATCGGGGTCGCCCAGCAGGGCCGGTGCCGTGTGGCAGCCATCCATGCCCGACAGTCCGGCCAGGCCGCTGCCGCGCAGGAGCTGCAGCAAGACGGTCTCGGCCTGGTCGTCCAGGTGATGGGCGGTCAGCAGCAGGCGCGCGCCATGCTGGCGGCACAGCCGCCCCAGGGCGGCATAGCGGGCCAGTCGCGCGGCCTCTTCCACGCCACTGTCGGCAAGCTTGTCCAGGTGCACGCGCTCGGCATGCAGCGGCAGCGCGCGTTGTGTGCAGAAGTCCTGGGCATGCGCCAGCCAGGCATCGGCGTGCGGACTCAAGCCATGATGCACGTGCAAGCCCAGCACGCGCAGCCCCTGCTGCTGCGCCAGTTGTGCCGCCACATCCAGCAACACGGCGGAATCGAGTCCACCGCTATAGGCCACGGCCAGCGTATCGCGGGCCACATCGAAGGCGCTGGCCGCCAGCGTCGCCTGCAAGGCTTGCATCAGCGGTGCGAGCGAGCGGTCGCCCGGGGAGGAGCAATGATCGGACATGGAAAAGCGGATCCTGAAATGACAAACGCCAGCGAAGCAATCGCTGGCGCCTGGTGGAGCGTGACGAAAAACCGCTGGCTTATTCGGCCGAGTTCAATTCCTTGAACTTGCCATAGGCCATCAGCTTCTCGTGGCGGGCCGCCAGCAGTTCCTTGGTCTTCATGCCCTGGAACTGGCGCAGCGAATCCGACAGCGCCCGCTTGAGCAAGCCGGCCATCTGCTTGGGGTCACGGTGGGCGCCGCCCAGCGGCTCGTTGACGATCTTGTCGATCAGGCCGATGGCCTTCAGGCGATGGGCGGTCAGGCCCAGCGCTTCGGCGGCGTCGGCGGCGCGGTCGGCGGTCTTCCACAGGATGGAAGCGCAGCCTTCTGGCGAGATCACCGAGTAGGTCGCATATTGCAGCATCAGCACCTGGTCGCCCACGGCGATGGCCAGCGCGCCGCCGGAACCGCCTTCACCGATGATGGTGGCAATCAGCGGCACCTTCAGTTCGGCCATCACGTACAGGTTGTGGCCGATGGCTTCGGACTGGCCGCGCTCCTCGGCGTCGATGCCGGGGAAAGCGCCCGGGGTATCGACGAAGGTAAAGATTGGCAAATTGAACTTCTCGGCCAGCTTCATCAGGCGCATCGCCTTGCGATAGCCTTCCGGCTTGGGCATGCCGAAGTTGCGCAGGGCGCGTTCCTTGGTGTCGCGCCCCTTCTGGTGGCCGATCACCATGCAGGCCTGGCCATTGAAGCGGGCCAGGCCGCCGACGATGGACAGGTCGTCCGCAAAGGTGCGGTCGCCATGCAGTTCGTGGAAGTCGGTGAAGCACTCGCGCACGTAGTCCATGGTGTAGGGACGTTGCGGATGGCGGGCGATCTGCGAGACCTGCCAGGGCGTGAGCTTGGCGTAGATGTCCTTGGTCAGCTGCTGGCTTTTCTTGACCAGGCGCTCGATCTCCTCGGAGATGTCGACGGCCGAGTCGTCCTGTACAAAACGCAACTCTTCGATCTTGGCATCCAGCTCGGCGATGGCCTGCTCGAAGCCCAGAAAAGTCGTTGTCGATTTACTCATTGTGTTCCTTTTTCAACAAGTCCGATCATGCGGCGGGACGCCGGCCCGGTGCGGGTTGCGGCTCGATGATCCCGACCGTATCGGTTTGCCTTCAATCTTGCGAGGAGCGGAGTATACACCAGCGGCCACCCGCAGCCTCTTCCCCATGGATCAAACCCGGTTCAGTAATCCGATGGCAGCGGGTCCAGGCTGCGCCACAGATACCAGGTTGCGACGGTACGCCACGGCTCCCAGTTGGCGGCGACCTCGCGCGCATCGCTGCGCGAAACAGGCTCACCCGAGAAATAGCTGATGCTGATGCCCTTGAGCAATCCCAGGTCATCCAGCGGCAGCACATTCGGGCGCAGCAGATTAAATATCAAAAACATCTCGGCTGTCCAGCGGCCGATGCCGCGGATCTGGATCATCTCGGCAATGACGGCTTCGTCTTCCATCTCCGCCCATTTGTCGGGATGTACGGTCTTGGCCTTGAAGTGGGCCGCCAGGTCGAGGATGTACTCGGCCTTGCGCTTGGACAGCCCGCAGGCCGCCAGCCCATCGGCACCGGTGCGCATCACCTGGCCTGGCGTGCAGCGTGGACAGGCTTCCAGGAAGCGCTGCCAGACCGCATTGGCGGCCTTGGTCGAGATCTGCTGGCCGATCACCGAACGCGCCAGCGTGGTGAAGGCGTCGCCGCGCACCGTCAATTGCAGATCCCCGAATTGCGGGATGATCTTGCGCATGATGCGGTCGCGCTTCATCAGCTCGGCCTTGGCCTCTTCCCAGTAGGCCGGCACGATCAGGCTGGGATCGGCGGCACTGGCCTTGTGGTTGGTATTCAAATCAAGCTCTCCGCCATTCGGTCAGGCCGCCCGGTTTGTCTTCCAGAATGATGCCGGCGTCCGTCAGCTGCGCACGGATACGGTCGGCCTCGGCAAAGTCGCGGCCCTGCTTGGCCGCCTTGCGGGCGGCAATCAATGCTTCGATACCTGCTTCATCCAGTCCCCCCGAGGCCGGCACCCCGCCCTTGAGGTAGTCGGCCGGGGCACGCTGCAGCAGGCCCAGGATACCGGCCAGCGCCTTGAGCTGGCTTGCCTGCTGGGGCGAGCGGCTGCGATTGACCTCGTTGGCCAGTTCGAACAGCACCGAGATCGCCACCGGCGTATTGAAGTCGTCGTTGAGCGCTTCGGTGAAGCGCTGGGCGTGGGCCTCATCGGCGACCAGGCCACCGGCTTCGGGGGGCACATCCTTGAGTGCTGTATACAGACGGGTCAATGCCTGGCGGGCATCGTCCAGGTGGGCGTCCGAGTAATTGAGCGGACTGCGGTAGTGGGCGCGCAGGATGAAGAAGCGCAGCACCTCCGCATCGTACTTCTGCAGCACGTCACGGATGGTGAAGAAGTTGCCCAGCGACTTCGACATCTTCTCGTTGTCGATGCGCACGAAACCGTTATGCATCCAGTAATTGACGAAGGTGTGCTGGTGCGCGCCTTCGGACTGGGCGATTTCATTTTCGTGGTGCGGGAACTGCAGGTCCTGGCCACCGCCGTGGATGTCGAAGTGGTCGCCAAGCAGGTCACTGGACATGGCCGAGCACTCGATGTGCCAGCCCGGACGGCCACAGCCCCAGGGCGAGTCCCACTTGGCTTCGGCCGGCTCGCCCGCCTTGGCGGCTTTCCAGAGCACGAAGTCCAGCGGATCACGCTTGCCGGTATTGACGTCCACCCGCTCGCCGGCGCGCAGGTCGTCCAGCGACTTGCCGGAGAGCTTGCCGTAGCCGGGGAAGTCGCGCACCGAGTAATTGACGTCGCCGTCGCTGGCCTTGTAGGCCAGGCCGTTCTTTTCCAGCTTGCCGATCAGCTCCAGCATCTGCGGCACATAGCGCGTGGCGCGCGGTTCATGGTCGGGACGCTGCACGCCCAGGGCGCCGGCATCCTCGTTCATGGCCACGATGAAACGGTCGGTCAGCTGGCCGATGGATTCGCCGTTTTCCAGGGCACGCTTGATGATCTTGTCATCGATGTCGGTGATATTGCGCACATAGGTCACGTCGTAACCGGAGGCGCGCAGCCAGCGCTGCACCATGTCGAACACCACCAGCACACGGGCATGGCCGATATGGCAATAGTCATACACGGTCATGCCGCACACGTACAAGCGCACCTTGCCTGGTTCGATCGGGGAAAAGGTCTGCTTATCACGCGCTAGCGTGTTGTAAATCTTGAGCTCGCTCATGGAATGGGAATTATTGGTTTGGCGGCACCTGAGTCGGCGCCTGGTTCATGCCTTGCCTGAGGGGTCTGCGCCCGGCCGGGACGGGCCACAGCGGCAGCCTTGGCTGGGGATCATTGTTCTAGCAGCAGTTGCAACATGAACGGGTCACGGTAGCCAAACCTCTTTTTGTCGTACTTGTTTGATATAAAATGCCAGCTTTCTTCGAATTTCTTCGAGTATAGCATCGATAAAACCATGGCCCCAGAATCACAAGAACAGACATCCCCTCATGGTTTGCGCGACTTGATCAGCAAAACTGCCCACAAGACGGCGGTGATGTCCAGCCTGGTGGCCGCACTTCTGGCCATGTCTGCCCTGCCTGCCGGTGTTGCCCATGCCAGCGAGATGTCCGACATCAACAAGCTCATGCGCACCGGCCAGTATGCAGAAGCACTGACCAGGACCGATGCCATACTGGCAAAACACCCGCGCGATGCGCAACTGCGTTTCACGAAGGGCCTGATCTTAGCAGAACAAAACCGTTCTGCCGAGGCCATCGCGGTGTTTGCGAAGCTGACCGAAGACTTCCCTGACCTGCCCGAACCGTACAACAACCTGGCCGTGCTGTATGCCGCCGATGGCCAGTATGACAAGGCCCGGGCAGCGCTGGACATGGCCATGCGCACCAATCCGACCTATGCCACCGCGCTGGAAAACCTGGGTGATGTCTACGCCAAGCTGGCCAGCCAGGCCTATGACAAGGCCTTGCAGATCGATCCGGGCAACAACGTCCCCCAGCCCAAGCTGACCCTGCTGCGTTCGCTCAACGGCAATACCACCGGCGGCACCGTGCCGCGCCTGGCCCAGGCTAGCGCAGCCACCCAGCGCGACGCCAAGGCCAAGGCCGATGCCGCGGCTGCCGAACAGCAGGAGCGCAATCGCGCCCTGGCCGTCGAAAAGGCGGCCCAGCAGGCTGCCGCCGACAAGGCCGAAGCCGAGAAGACGGCCATCGCCAAGGCCACCAGCGACAAGGAAAAGGCCGCAGCCGACAAGGCTGCCGCAGACAAGGCTGCCGCAGACAAAGCCGCCGCCGAGAAAGCTGCAGCGGAAAAAGCCGCCGCCGCCGACAAGGCCGCCGCTGCCAAGGCTGCCGCCGACAAGCTGGCTGCCGACAAGGCTGCGGCCGAGAAAGCCCGTGCCGACAAGGCGCACGCCGATCAGCTGGCAGCCGAGCAGGCCCGCGCCCAGAAGGTTGCCGCCGACAAGGCCGCGGCCGAACAGAAGCAGAAGGACCTGCTGGCCCAGAAGGAGAAGGACAAGGCCGAGCGACTGGAAAAGGAAAAGGCCGCCCGCGCCGAACAGGAGAAGGCCGCCCAGGCCGCCGCCGAGAAGGCGCGCGCCGACAAGCTGGCTGCGGCCGAGAAAGCCCGCGCCGACAAGGCCCGTGCCGACAAGGACAAGGCCCGCGCCGACGCCAGCGTCGAACAGGACAAGAACGCCGTGCTGGCCTCGCTCAACAGCTGGGCCAAGGCCTGGAGCGACAAGGACGTGCGCAGCTACCTGGGCCACTACGCCAGCGACTTCGATACCCCCAAGGGTGCCAGCCGCAAGGAATGGGCTGAAGAGCGCCGTGCCCGCATCGAGGACAAGGGCCATATCAGCGTCAAGGTCAGCAACGCCCAGGTCAGCATCAATGGCAACATTGCCACCGTGCGCTATCGCCAGATATATAATTCGAACCGGCTGACGGTGGACAGCCGCAAGACCCTGATCTTCGTCAAACAGGGCAATCGATGGCTGATCAAACAGGAACGATCGGGAGGGTAATTGGTGGCTAGCGCTTTGCAAGGGCGTCCCGCGCGCATGCTGGGATGCCTGCTGATGTTGGGTCTCGCAGCCCTGCCCTCGACGGGCAGCGTTGCCTCTTCTTCCTCGATTCCCCCGCAAAGCAATGCCGCGGGCGCCTCCACGGCCAAGGCCGATCCGGAAGCACTGTTGATCGAGATCTACAAGGATCTCGGCGCCAACCGCCTGCGCGAAGCCCAGGCCAAGGCCGACGCGCTGGTGGCGGCCTATCCGACCTTCCGCCTGGGCCACCTGGTGCGCGGCGACCTGTTGCTCATGCATGCCCGCCCGGTGCGCAATATCGGTGCAATGACCGATGGCCCCCAGGACCGCTTGAAGGAATTGCGCGATGAGGCGCTGGTGCGCATCCGTTCGCTGCAGGAAAAGCCCGATCCGGCCATGATTCCCAAGGCCGTGCTGCAGGTGGGCGACGACCAGAAGAACGTGCTGGTGGTCGATACCTCCCGCTCGCGCATGTACGTCTACGAGAACCAGGGTGGCGAGCTGAAGTACCAGACCGATTACTACATCTCGCAGGGCCGTTTCGGCGCCAACAAGAGCAAGTCCGGCGACCAGCGCACACCCATCGGCGTGTACTACGTCAACAACCGCATTCCCGGCCCCAAGCTGCCGGACTTCTATGGCACTGGTGCCCTGCCCCTGTCCTACCCGAATGAATGGGACAAGCGCAATGGCCGCAGCGGCTATGGCATCTGGCTGCACGGCACGCCCTCGGACAACTTCAGCCGGCCGCCGCTGTCCTCCGACGGCTGCGTGGTGCTGGCCAATCCCGACCTGCAGAGCCTGTACTCCACCGCCGAGGTCGGCAAGACGGTGGTGGTGATCAGCCAGCATGTGCAGTTTGTCGACAAGAACGAATGGAACCGGCAGCGCGACGCCGCCGCTGCCATCCTGGAACAATGGGGCCAGTCGCTGGAAAATGCCGATGCCGACAAGGTGCTGTCCTATTACTCCCCGGAATTCCGCTCGGCCCAGGGCGAAAACCTGGCGACCTGGTTCGGTCGCCAGCAAAAGAGCATGAACGGCGCGCGCTTCACCAGTGTCAAATTGCGCGATGTCAGCCTGTTCCGCTATCCGGGCGTGGCCGAAGACATGATCGTCAGCACCTTCACCCAGGAAAGTGCCGTCGGCAAGAGCAAGAACGCGATCCGCAAGCGCCAGTACTGGGTGCGCGAAGGATCGCAATGGAAAATCATTTACGAAGGTAACGCATGATCATTTCTCGTCGTCACCTGCTGCGCATGGTGGCAGCAGTCTCCCTGTCGGCTTCCCTGACCCTGCCCGCCCTGGCGGCCGATGCACCGCGCGTGCTGATCAAGACCAGCATGGGCGACATCACCGTCGAGCTCAATGCCGACAAGGCCCCGGTCTCGGTCGAGAACTTCCTCAAGTACGTCAGGAAGGGCCAGTACAACGGTACGGTGTTCCACCGCGTCATCAATGGTTTCATGATCCAGGGTGGCGGCTACGACCAGAACATGCGTGAAAAACCCACCGACGCCCCCATCAAGAACGAGGCCCAGAACGGTTTGAAGAACGAGGTTTATACTATCGCCATGGCGCGCACCTCGGCACCGCATTCGGCTACCGCGCAATTCTTCATCAACGTTGCCAACAACCGTTTCCTGGACTATCCGGGCCAGGATGGCTGGGGCTATGCGGTGTTCGGCCGGGTCATCGCCGGCGCCGACGTGGTCGACAAGATCAAGCAGGTGCGCACCGGCGGCGGCGACGTGCCGGTCACCCCGGTGGTGATCGAATCGGCCACCATCGTCAAGTAAGGCCACGCTCCGATACAGGCACTGCAGGCGGGCCCATGTCGCCCGCCTCGTTTTTTTATTTTTACCCTCAAGCAAAGGATTCAACATGGCTGTTCTGCTCACCACCAACCACGGCAACATCAAAATCGAACTGGACGCGGAAAAGGCGCCGAAGACCGTTGAAAACTTCCTGGCTTATGTCAACTCCGGTCATTACAACGGCACCATCTTCCACCGCGTCATCGACGGTTTCATGATCCAGGGCGGCGGCTTCGAACCCGGCATGAAGCAAAAGGAAACCAAGGAACCCATCGAAAACGAAGCCAAGAATGGCCTCAAGAACGAGCCCTACACCCTGGCGATGGCCCGCACTGCGGCGCCGCACTCGGCCTCGGCGCAGTTCTTCATCAACGTCAAGAACAACAGCTTCCTGGACTACCCGGGCCAGGACGGCTGGGGCTACTGCGTCTTCGGCAAGGTCGTCGAAGGCACTGAAGTGGTCGACAAGATCAAGGGTGTGAAGACCACCCGCGCCGGCATGTTCGCCGACGTGCCTGCGGAAGACGTGGTGATCGAGAAGGCAGAAGTGGTCTAAGACCCGCCCTGCCTGCCTATCATGACTGATTTCCAGTTCATGCAGAAAGCGCAACCGACGGTTGCGCTTTTTGTTTCCGACCTGCATCTGCAAGCCGCCCTGCCCCGCACCACTGCTGCCTTCCTGGCCTTCCTGCAGGGCCATGCCACGCGTACGCAGCAGCTTTACCTGCTGGGCGACATCTTCGAATACTGGGCCGGCGACGACGACCTGGCCACGCCCTACAACCGGCAGATCGCCGATGCGCTCAAGGCCTTGCAGGCCCAGGGGGTGGAGGTGTTCTGGATGGCCGGCAACCGCGACTTCCTGGTCGGCCAGGACTTTGCGCGCGCAGCAGGCCTGACGCTGCTGGCCGATCCCCATGTGATCACCGCTGCCGGACGCACGCTGGCGCTGGCCCATGGCGACGCCCAATGCACGGATGACCAGGCCTACATGGCCTTCCGCGCCCAGGTAAGGCAACCGGCCTACCAGCAGCAGTTCCTGTCCATGCCGCTGGCGCAGCGCAAGGCCATCATCGAAGGCATCCGCAAGAACAGCCAGGACGCCAACCAGAGCAAGGAAATGGCCATCATGGACGTCAACGCCGACGCCATCGCCGCCCTCTTTGCGCAGACCGCTACCGATGTGCTCATCCACGGCCACACGCACCGCCCGGCCCTGCACCGCCTGACTGGGGAGCAAGGCCAGGCCAACAAGCTGCGCTACGTGCTGCCGGATTGGGAATATGACGTGGACTCACCCCGCGGCGGCTGGATCAGCCTCACCGCCGATGGCATGCTGCACCGGCATGACGTGAACGGCGACGAGATCGCCTGATTCACGCGTCCTTACCGCAGCATCGCTGGCGCGGGCTGCGGTCCCCTCCCCTCATATCAATCGACCAGGCGGTTCAACTGGGCGGCGTCGAAGTGTCCGGCTTCTTCCAGGCGTCGACAGCCTATCCCCGCTCCGGTCAAGGCTGCCAGCACGGCTTCCAGCTGCTGCTCCTGCGCGGCCACCTGGTTGATCAGGCCATGCAGGGCCTTGGACAACGGATCATCGCCATTGGGTAGCACGCCATAGGCGGCAAACAGGCGTGCGGCGGCCTGGTCACGCTCCTGCTGGCCGGGATTGCGCTCGACGATGCGCGCCGGGTTGCCCACCGCAGTCGCCCCGGCCGGCACTTCCTTGGTCACCACGGCATTGGAGCCGACCTTGGCGCCATCGCCCACCGTAAAGCCACCCAGCACCTTGGCGCCGGCGCCGATGATGACACCTCGCCCCAAGGTGGGATGGCGCTTGGCCCCCTTGGACAGCGAGGTACCTCCCAGGGTCACGCCCTGGTAGATGGTGGCATCGTCACCGACGACGGCGGTCTCGCCGATGACCACGCCCATGCCATGGTCGATGAAGACGCGACGGCCGATACTGGCGCCGGGGTGGATCTCGATGCCGGTGAGCGCACGTCCCAGGTGCGAGATGAAGCGACCCAGCCACTTCAGCTCGGCATGCCAGCAGGCCTTGGCCCAGCGATGCAGGATCACCGCATGCAGGCCGGGATAACAGGTCAGCACCTCCCAGCTGTTACGTGCGGCGGGATCCCGCTCACGGATGCTGGCGATGTCTTCTCTGAGTCGGCTGAACATGATGATCTTCCTGGAACGTTGGAAAAAGTGCTGGGTGAGGCAAAAAAACGGAACTGCAAAACGAAGCCACAAAAAAAATCGCCGGACATGCAGTCCGGCGATGTTGTCATGCGGGGATGACCGGACTTACCTGGGCAAGCGCTGGCGTCGCGCCTCGTACAGACACACGCCCGAAGCCACGGACACGTTCAGGCTCTCGACCGAACCGAACATGGGGATGTTGACCAGCACATCGCAGGTCTCGCGGGTCAGGCGGCGCATGCCTTCGCCTTCGGAACCCATGACCAGCGCGGTGGGACCAGTGAAATCACCCTCGTAGAGGCCCTTTTCGGCGTCGTCGGTGGTGCCGATGATCCAGACGCCACGCTCCTTCAGGTCGCGCATGGTGCGCGCCAGGTTGGTGACGGTGATGTAGGGCACGGTATCGGAGGCGCCGCTGGAGACCTTCATGGCGGTGGCGTTCAGGCCCACGGCGCGGTCCTTGGGCGCGATCACGGCATGCGCACCGGCACCATCGGCCACGCGCAGGCAGGCGCCCAGGTTGTGAGGGTCGGTGATGCCATCGAGGATCAGCAGCAGCGGCGGGCCGACCACGGCATCCAGCAATTCATCCAGGGTGCGCGCCAGCGACAGCGCGGCGGCCTTGGCCACCACGCCCTGGTGGCGGCGCGTACCGACCATGGCCGCAAGGCGCTGGTCGTCGGCCTGGATGATGCGCACGTTGGCTTCCTTGGCCGCATGCAGCAAGTCCAGCATGCGGCGGTCGCGACGCTCTGCATCGACGTAGATCTCGTCCACCGAGGAAGCCTCGTGACGGATACGGGAGGTCACGGCATGGAAGCCGAAAATCATTTTGCTCTTCATAGATCCTGCTTGTTTCGTCTTGCTGTCAATCGTTCAAATCATTCTGGTACTCCCCTGCCACGACGTGACCGGGGAGCACTGCATTGCTTCATCGTTTCTTCTTGCCGCCCTTGTTGAAACCCTTGGCCGATGCGCGTTTGCGGTCAGGCTCTCCGGCACGGGCATGGGTTGCGCCAGCCTTGGCCTTGGCGCCGCCCTTGGGCTTGGCCGCTGCATCGGCCGGCTTGGGGGCGGCGGCCTTCCTGCCGCGTGCGGCCGGCTGGCCAGCCGCGCCAGCGGCAACCGCCTTGGCTGCACCCGGCTTGCCGCGTGCAGCGGTCTCGGCGCGCTTGGCCTCGTTCTTGATCAGGGTGCGAATGCCCGGCTCGTTGACCAGCGACAGGTCGATCTTGCGCGCATCCAGATCCACCCGGCTGACCTGGACGGTGACGCGGTCGGTCAGCTGGTAGCGGATGCCGGTGCGTTCGCCGCGCAGTTCGTGACGGGCTTCGTCGTACTGGAAGTAATCGGCGCCCAGCTCGGTGACGTGGACCAGGCCTTCGATGTAGAGGGCATCGAGCTGCACGAAGATGCCAAAGGTGGCCACGCCGGCGATGGTGCCGGTGAATTCCTCACCCAGCTTGTCGCGGATGAAGTAGCACTTCAGCCAGGCCTCGACATCACGCGAGGCTTCATCGGCGCGACGCTCGTTGGCCGAGCAGTGCAGGCCCAGGGCTTCCCAGATGGCCAGGCTACCCTCGCTGCGCGGCTTCTTGCCGGCGGCCTTGTCGTTGGCACGCTGTTGCGCCTGCGCCTTGCGGGCCGCTGGCGAGATCGAGGTGTTCAGGGCGCTGCTGTCGATGCCCTTGGGTTCGTAGCGCTTGCCCTGCAGCACGGCCTTGATGGCGCGGTGGGTCAGCAGGTCGGGGTAACGCCGGATCGGGCTGGTGAAGTGCGCGTAGGACTCGTAGGACAGGCCGAAGTGGCCGATGTTGTCGGGGCTGTAGACCGCCTGCTGCATCGAGCGCAGCAGCATGGTCTGGATCAGCACCGCATCCGGGCGCGCCTTGACCTTGGGCATCAGCTCGGCATAGTCGGACGCGCTGGGGGTGTCGCCACCGCCGAGCGTCAACCCGACCTGCTTGAGGAAGGTACGCAGCTGGGTCAACTTTTCCTTGGTCGGACCGGCGTGGATGCGATAGAGCGCGGGATGGTCATGGCGCTTCAACAGGTCGGCCGCACAGACGTTGGCCGCCAGCATGCATTCCTCGATCAGGCGGTGCGCATCGTTGCGGGTGCGCGGCAGGATCTTCTCGATCTTGCCGGCGGCGTTGCAGACGATGTAGGTCTCGGTGGTCTCGAAGTCGATGGCGCCGCGCGCCTGGCGAGACGCGAGCAACGCCTGGAACACTTCATAGAGGTGCGTCAGGTGCGGCACCAGGCCGATGCGGCGCGCCGCTTCCGGACCCTTGGTATTGGCCAGGATGGAGGCCACTTCGGTATAGGTCAGGCGGGCGGCCGAGTGGATCACGGCCGGATAGAACTGGTAAGCCTTGATCTCGCCCTTGGCGGTGATGACGGCGTCGCACACCAGGGTCAGTCGATCGACGTCCGGGTTCAGCGAGCACAGGCCGTTGGACAGCTTTTCCGGCAGCATCGGGATGACCCGGCGCGGGAAGTAGACCGAGGTGCTGCGCTCCAGCGCATCGACATCGAGCGCATCGTTGGGCTTGACGTAATGGCTGACGTCGGCAATGGCCACGATCAGGCGATAACCCTTGGTACGGCCGATCTTGACCGGTTCGCAGTAGACCGCATCATCGAAGTCGCGCGCGTCTTCGCCGTCGATGGTGACCATGGGTACGTCACGCAGGTCGACGCGGTCCTTGAGGTCGGCCGCCTTGACTTCGCTGGGCAGCTTGGCCGAGAGCTTCTTGGCCGCCTCCGAGAATTCATGCGGTACGCCGTACTTGCGCACGGCGATCTCGATTTCCATGCCGGGGTCGTCGATGTCGCCCAGGATCTCGACGATCTTGCCCACCGGCTGGGTGTAGCGCGAGGGATGCTCGGTCAGCTCCACGCTGACCACCTGCCCCGCCTTGGCCTTGCCCGGGGGGCCGGCCAGCAGCACGTCGTGGCCGATGCGCTTGTCTTCGGGGGCGACCACCCAGACGCCGTTCTCATTGAGGAGACGGCCGATCACATGGGAGTTGGCGCGCTCCACCACTTCGACGATGGTGCCTTCCGGACGGCCGCGACGGTCGGTGCCGACGATGCGCGCCTGGACGCGGTCGCCGTGCATGACCTTCTGCATTTCCTTTTCGGGCAGGAACAGGTCAGCGCTGCCATCATCGGGCAGCAGGAAACCAAAGCCATCGCGATGGCTGGACACCCGGCCCTCGATGAAATCGGGCGAGTGGGTCAGCTTGTAGTTGCCGGCGCGATCGGGCTTGATCTGGCCGTCGCGTTCCATGGCATTGAGGCGGCGCGTCAGGCCATCCATTTCTTCAGGCTTGACGCCCAGCGCGACTGCCAGGGCGGCAGCGTTTTGCGCACCGGAGGATGTGCGCAGGATGCCGAGAATCTCTTCCCGACTGGGAATGGAATAGGGAAATTGGCTCAAAAGTTTCGTTTGCGCAATTGTTGGGAAAACCCGGGCGAAGTTCGCCCAAGTTGATGGATCTGCCTAGTGTAACGGAGTTGCGGCCATTTACCTAACCGCAATACAGACCCTGGAGACGGAGAAGATATCGAATCACAACGAAAAATGTGTATGCAAAGCAAAAAAAGTGTTGACAGTTCCGATCTACGATATATAATTATGTTCTTCGCTTTACAGCGCAGCCCACGTGGCGGAATTGGTAGACGCGCATGGTTCAGGTCCATGTGCCGCGAGGTGTGGGGGTTCGAGTCCCTCCGTGGGCACCAAAACAAAAAAGGTCGATTGACGAAAGTCAGTCGGCCTTTTGTGTTTTGGGGC
>JAFAMT010000343.1 GCA_019233085.1 Herbaspirillum sp. | reverse complement strand
GTCAACGCCAACCTCACCGCCAACGCCCCAAACGCCATCGCAAAGCTGCGGCGCAGCCAGGTGATCACCCGGGGGCGCGCCATCACCTGGTCGCGCATCGCTGCAGCAAAGACACCGTAGATGGCGAAGACCAGGAAGGTCATCAGCATGAACACGCCCGAGAGTTCCAGCATGCTGGCCAGCGGAGCGCTCTCGTTGGCGGGCATGAACTGCGGCAGGAAGGCGACGAAGAAGATCGACAGCTTGGGGTTGAGGATGTTGACCAGCACCCCATCGAGCAGGATGCGCGCGCCGGAGCGCGGCGGGCCGCTGGCCTTGTCCATGCGCAGGGGGCCGGATTCGCGCAGTGACATCCATGCCATGTACAACAGATACGCGATGCCGGCGTACTTGACCAGGTTGAAGGCCAGCGCGCTGGCATGCAGCAGGGCCGCCAGGCCCAGTACCGCCGCCGCCACATGCGGCACTATGCCCAGCGTGCAACTGAGCGCCGCCAGGACGCTGGCGCGCGCGCCCTGCGAGAGCCCGGCCGACAAGGTATAGACCACGCCGGTACCCGGCGAGGCAACGATGACCAGGGTGGTCAACAGGAATTCCGGACTCATGGGCAACACTCCCGATAGCAGGTTGGTAGATGAGGGCTAGCCGGGGTGCTCCCGGCATCGCAAGCTGGCCAGACGGCCCCCATGATGCCACCGTCGCCCGCGGAAATCGAGTTCAGGGTGATCCGGCCAGGCGGCGCAACAAGGCCAGCGCCGAACGCGCCGCCAGTGACGAGGTGCCGGGATTGGCCGAGGGCTGGGCCTGGATAGAGAATTGCAGCCTGCCACTGTCGGACTCCACCTCGATGGCGTGGCAGTTGCTGCCGATGGCCGGATCGATCCATAACTCCACCATGGTCCGCTCCGGTCCGATGCCGGCTAGCGACAGGGCGGCGGCCACGTTGAGGTTGTCCGGGAAGTGACGCACCGCCTCGGCCGCCGTGCCGCAGAATACGCGTTGCGGCTGCCTCAATTGCTCCACGACGATGCCTTGTTGGGCCAGCCAGGCTACCTCACGCAGGGCCGCCGGGGGCTTGCGCGTCACCAGCCGGGCGCTGCGGATCTCGCCCTCGGCCATCGCCGCGACTGCATCCAGGCCGCCGATGGCGCCGCTGGGCAGGTGGAATCGATGACGATACTGCTCCCTTAGCGCCAGCAGTCCAGGCGCGAGCAGCAGGGCGCCCGCACTCATGGCCAGAAGTTGCTTGCCGGCTTGCAGCACGGGGGCGGCGAGCTGTTCCAGCACACGCGGTCCGGCACACTCGATGACGATGTCGGCCCGCTCGGCCAGTTGCGCCAGCGGCACCACGGCTACCGATGGCGCTACCATGGCGAGATAGGCGCGTGCGGCTTCTTCATCGCGGGCCGCGACCGCGCTCACCTGCATGCCCTCGGGCATGCCTTGCAGCAGGCTGCGGCCGATGGCGCCCAGGCCGGCAAGGGCGATGGTGGTCATGATCTCTTCTCCCTCTCCAGATGGCGATGTGCATATGCTAGAGCGCTCCCCGGCGGCGGACAAATGATTAGAATGGCGTCATGCATGCATTGAAGTCATGCGTCTTCATTTGATCGGGCTTTCTCCATTCCATGAACAAGCTTCCCCCATTGACCGCCTTGCGCGCCTTCGAGGCCACCGCCCGCCGGCTCTCCTTCACCGAGGCGGCCAATGAGCTGCACGTGACCCAGAGCGCGATCAGCCGGCAGGTGCGCCTGCTGGAACAACACCTGGGTCATGCGCTGTTCGTGCGCCTGACCCGGCGTATCGAATTGACGGCGCAAGGGGCCAGCTACTATCGCGAGATCAGCCAGGCCTTCGAGCAGATCAGCGCGGCGGGGCAGCGCCTGACGGGGCGACGTCGGCGCGCGCACCTGACGGTGGCGGTGCTGCCGGGGGTGGCGGCCTTGTGGCTGATGCCGCGCATGGAGCTGTTCTGGCGCGAGAACAAGGACATCGAGGTGCGTATCGTGGTGTCCACCGCGGCGGCCGATTTCAGCAGCGGCCAGATCGACATGGCGATCCAGGTCGGCGCCTTGCCCGGCATGCGGCCGCGCGGCTTGCCCCTGAAGAACCGCATGGCGGTGGACTGGCAGGGCCTGCGCGCCGATGCGCTCTTTGCCGATGCGCTGGTGGCGCTGTGCCATCCGCGCCTGTGGCGCCGGCATCCGCTGCGCACGCTGGAGGACCTGCGCCAGCATTGCCTGATTCATACGGCCGTGCGTCCCGATGCCTGGGCGCACTGGTTGCACGAGCAGGGTGGCCAGCTGGCGGTGGGGCAGCCGGGCATCACCTGCAGCCAGTACGCGATGAGCTTGCAGGCGGCGCTGGAGGGTGAGGGGATTGCGCTGGCGCCGACCATCCTGGCCGACAGCATCGATCCCGGGCATCGGCTGCGGCGGCTCTTCGATGGCCCCCTGCCCAGTGCCGGACACTACTACCTGCTCACACCCGAACAACGCTACGAGGACAGGGCGGTGCTGCGCTTTCGCCAGTGGCTGCTGGCGCAGGCAGGGCAGGTTGGCGTCTAGGCGGGAGCGTCGTCGGGCGTGGCTGGTGTCATCATCATGCGGTTGCGGCCGGCGCGCTTGGAGTCGTACAGGGCGGCATCGCCACGCGCGATCAGGGTAGCCAGGTCGGTCGGCGCCTCCTCGAAGAGGGTGCCACCCACGCTCAGGCTCACCGCGTCCGGCGTGGGGAAGCCTTCGCGCGCCACCTGGGCGAAGGTCCGGCGCAAGCTGTCGCCGAGCTCACGGAGATCGTCCAGGCCCAGGCCATGCAGCAGGATCAGGAATTCATCGCCCCCAGTCGCGCCGCCAGTGCGCCAGGTGGCAAGGCTTCGCGGATGATCTCGCTCAGGGCCACCAGCAGCTTGTCGCCGGCGATATGGCCGTGCAGGTCGTTGACCTGCTTGAAATTGTCGATGTCGATGAGCAGCAGGGCGCCCGGATTGGCGGGACTGGCCAGCGCCATCAGGGCGGGGGCACGCCGGTCCAGGGCGCGCCGGTTCAGCAGGGCCGTCAGCGGATCACGTGCGGCCAGTTGTTCGATGCGTTCTTCGCGCCGGTGGCGCTCGGTGCCGGTCATGGACAGGGCGATGAGCATGATGGCCATGGCCCCCTCCACCAATGACACCTGGATCACCACGCCACGGAAGGCGGCCAGGTCCAGCAGGGCGTCCAGCGCCACCGCCGAGACGGCCTTGGCGAGGTAGAACAGGCCGTGCAGCAGCAACACGTAGCGCAACTGCACCGCGCCCACGCTGAGCGAGACGCCATGCGGGCGCAGCAGGAAGCTGGCGCGCAGCGTCAACAGCGCAATCAGCAGCGACTGGGTTGCCAGCATCATCCGTGACCACCAGGCCTGCTCGGGCAGCAATGGCATCAGTAGCCATAGCAGCGCGATGAGCCACCATCTGCGCCCCAGCGGGTTACCGGTGAAGTGCGCCACGCCTGCCAGGAACATGCCATGGGCGGCGATGAGCAGGCCGTTGGCGAACCAGATGCCCACCACCAGGTAGCCGCGCGAACGCAGCAGCGCCAGGAAGGAACCGATGGCGATGATGGCAAAGCCACCGCTCCACAGCAGCAGCGAACGCTCGCGCACGCTGCCCCATTCCACGGCCAGGTAGAGCGCGGCGGCAGCGGCCAGCGCGATGGAAAGGATGAGGATGGTGGAGGGATCGAGAGCCATGGACAGGAGCAGCGCCTATTTGCCGCGCAGTGGAAAAGCGCTGCTATTTTAGCCTCGGGCATGGCATTGCCGGGTGGGTCCCTCCGTTTGAGTGTCCCTGTTTGGCTGATGTCGCTTACCTCTGCCGGGGGTGTCAGGCCTGGTCGGTGCCACCCTGGGGTGTGGCGGGGTGCGCTTGCGGCGCTGGCGTGGCGTCTGTGTGCGGCGGCTGTTCAGGCGAGAACTGCGGCAGTTTCTTCTTCACCAGCGGCAGGTCGTGGCGCTCGCTGCCGTCGGGCATGACGGCCTGTTCGGCCGATAACCAGCTTCCATTGTCTTGGTTCATGAGGGTTTTCCTTGTATCGGGGCGGTTTTTTGTGAGTTACAGCTTGTCTCTTTCACGCCAACAACTCGTTGATACATCTCAATGGCTGCATTGTTTTGATGGGAATTCTTCTCAGTCGTTGGATAATACGAGCAACTGAGCGCACATCCCGGAAGGAGGGATGTCATGCCGGTTCTGCCGCGCCGCTCGGCGCGCAGCGCAGACGGGTTTGACGGGACGGGATTTGAACGAACTCAAGACACAAGCGGGCAGCATCGATGATGCCTCCCGCATTTCTCTCAGGCAACTGATTCGTGCTGATCAGCTGACCGCGGCACGTCACACGGTGATGCTGTCGATACCGGTTGCCTTCGTGCTGAGCCTGGTGTCGACCTTCGTGGCCTGGCGTGCCGGCCGGCTCTGGATCGCGCTGTCATGGCTGGCCTGCGCCACGCTGGTCAATCTGGTGCGTATTCCGCTGTGCCGCCTCTCGCCGCAACGCGTGGCGCAACTGCTGCCCTGGATGCATGCGCGCGGCGAGGCTGGCAGCGCGGGTGCCGAGGTCGAACTGAACCTGCGCCTGCACTGGATCCTGGCCCTGCTTTCGGGGATCGCCTGGGCGGGCATGCCCTGGCTCAGCGACGGCTACACCACGCCGGAAACCCTGTTCTACCTCACCTGCGTATGCGGCATCACGGCCGGCGCGGTCACCCACGGTTTTGCCTTCGCCCGCATCCCCATCGGTTTCATCACGCCGCCGCTGCTCTCGGTGATCTTTTGCCTGTTCGCCTTTGATCACAATCCGACCCGCCTGGCATTGGCTGTCACTGCCGTGATCTACCTGGCCGGGCTGATCCGCGGCGCGCGCGTGGGCGAGCGCATGTTCCTGCGCGCCTGCGCCCTCAAGCACGAAGCCACCACGGCCAACCAGGCCCTGGCCCTGGCCCATGAGGAGCTGCGCCAGTTCGCCACCCGCATGCAATACCAGGCCGAGCACGATCTCTTGACCGGCCTCCTCGATCGCGCCGGTTTCATGCAGGTGGCGGCCCAGGTGGTGGCGCAGGTGATGGCGCATCACCAGCACCGGCTCTGCCTGATGTTCCTCGACCTCGATGGCTTCAAGGTCATCAACGATGCCTATGGCCACGAGGCCGGTGACCAGGTGCTCATCGAGGTGGCGCGGCGGCTGCAGGATGGCCTGCCCGAAGGCGCTACGCTGGCGCGGCTGGGTGGTGACGAGTTCGTGATCCTCTACCCCCTCGATGCCAGCGCCGAATTGCCGGAGCAGCTGGCCCAGCGCCTCATCGCCGCCATCAGGCAACCCTTTGCGCGGCTGGCGCATCGTCACATCGGCCTGAGCCTGGGCATCTATCTCTCGCGCGGGGATGATATCAACGAGATGCTGGTCTGCTCGGATGCCGCCATGTACGAAGCCAAGCGGCGCGGGCGCAACCAGTTCTATGTCTTCAACCAGAGCCTGGACGCCCATCTGCAGATGAAGCGCGACGTCGAGCGCGACCTGGCCCATGCCCTGGCCAGGGGCGAGCTGGAGGTCTGGTTCCAGCCCATCGTGCGGCACGATGGCCACACCCTGGACGGTTTCGAGGCCCTGCTGCGCTGGACCCATCCCCGGCACGGGGCCATCGCGCCGCCCGACCTGATCGAGATCGCCGCCCTGGCCGGACACTCGGAAGAGCTGCTGCGCTTCATCATGGGCGAGGTGGCGAACATGATCCAGTTCCTGCAGGCCATCGGTCGCTGCGACCTGCGCATCTCGATGAACATCTCCCCGCGCGAGATGGAGCGCATCGTCATCGAGGACCTGGTGGCCTCGACCCTGAAGGCGCGGCAACTGCCGGCGCGCATGCTGGAGATCGAGATCACCGAGGAAACCGCCATCGACCTGCAGGCCGCCACCCAGACCCTGGTGGCCTTGGCCATCCAGGGGGTGAGCATTGCCATCGACGACTTCGGCGTCGGCTATTCCTCGCTGGGCTTCCTGCGCCAGATGCAGGTCTCGCGGGTGAAGATCGATCGCAGCTTCGTCACCGGCCTGGCCGACAAGACCGAGAACCAGGCACTGGTGTCGGCGGTGCTGCAACTGGCGGATTCCTTCGGTTTCCAGGTGGTGGCCGAGGGCGTGGAAAGCGCCGAAGACCTGCAGACCCTGCAAGGCCTGCAATGCCACGCGATGCAGGGCCATTACTTTGCCCAGCCCATGCCGGCGCACGCGGCACGTCAGCAGGTCCTGGCGACGGCACGGGTTTGAGTTGTCCACAGGACGACGCCAACATGACAGTGAAGTGACAACGTCTGACTAGATTGAAGCAGATCAACTTTTGGTTTTTTGGACAGGCAATAGAGTCATCCTGACAATTGAGTTCGCTCTTCCCCGGGGCTATGCTGCGCTACAGCATGCGTGCTTGCGCATGCCAGCCCATCCAGGAGGAAGACATGAATTCATTGGTGCAGGCCACGCCTGCAGCACGTTATGAGCAGTTGATCCGGGACGCTCTCGGGGCCCGGCCGATGCGGGTGGCGGTGGTGCATCCCTGTTCGGCGGAGGCGCTGCAGGGCGCGCTGGAGGCCCGTGACGAAGGCTTGCTGGAGCCCCTGCTGGTGGGGCCCGAAGCGAAGATCCGCAGCATCGCCGACCAGGCCGGCCTGTCCTTGCAGGGCCTGCCCATCGAGCCGGTCGAGCACAGCCACGCAGCGGCCGCGCGCGCCGTCGAGCTGGCCGTCGCAGGCAAGGTCGGTGCGCTCATGAAGGGCAGCCTGCACACCGACGAGCTGCTGGGCGCGGTGGTCAGCTCCGGTTCCGGCCTGCGCACCGAGCGGCGCATCAGCCACGTCTACGCCATGTCGCTGCCGGCCTATCCCAAGCCGCTCATCATCACCGATGCGGCCATCAATATCATCCCCACCCTGGCGCAAAAGCGCGACATCTGCCAGAACGCCATCGACCTGCTGCACGTGATGGGCGTGCCGCGTCCGCACGTGGCGGTGCTGGCGGCGGTTGAGACGGTCAACCCGGCCATGCCTTCCACGCTGGATGCGGCGGCGCTGACGGTCATGGCCACGCGCCACCAGATCACCGGCGGCCTGGTCGATGGGCCGCTGGCCTTCGACAATGCCATCAGCCTGGAGGCGGCCAGCATCAAGGGCATCGTCTCGCCGGTGGCCGGCAGCGCCGACATCCTGCTGGTACCCGACCTGGAGGCTGGCAACATGCTGGCCAAGCAATTGATCTACCTGTCGCAGGCCGATGCCGCCGGCCTGGTGCTGGGCGCACGCGTGCCCATCATCCTCACCAGCCGCGCCGACAGCCTGCGCGTGCGCCTGGCCTCCAGCGCGCTGGCCCGACTGGTGGCCGCGCGCGCCGCCGTACAGGCGCTCGGCAAGGAGGCCGCATGAATCGCTGGCTGCTGACCTTCAACGCTGGTTCCTCGTCGATCAAGCTGGGCGTGTTCCGCCTTGACGGCGAGCGTGCCAGCAAGATTGGCCAGGGGCAGCTCGACCTGCATCTCACGCCGCTGACGCTGCGCCTGGAGATCGAAGGCGCAAGCTCATCGATCTCCATCGATGCCGATCCTGCCGCTTCCATGGAGCAGGTGCTGGAGCGGGTGCTGCACCAGCTCGAAGTCGCTCATGAGCAGGGCGCCTTGCACGCTGTGGGTCATCGCGTCGTCCATGGTGGCCTGCACCTGGCCGAAGCGGTGCTGCTGGATGCGCGCATCGAGGATGCGCTGGAGGCCCTGGCCCCCCTGGCGCCGCTGCACCAGCCGCAGAACCTGCGCCTGATCCGTGCCATCGCGCGCTTGCGCCCGGGTCTGCCGCAGACGGCCACCTTCGATACCGCCTTCCATGCCGGCCAGGATGCCCTGGCGCGTCGCTTCGCGCTGCCACGCGCCCTGCACGATGAGGGCGTGGTGCGCTATGGCTTCCACGGCATCTCCTACAGCTACATCGCCGGCGAACTGCGTCGGCGTGGCCTGCCGGAGGCGCATGGCAACGTGATCGTCGCTCATCTGGGCAATGGCGCCAGCCTGTGTGCCCTGCAGAACGGTCGCAGCGTCGATGCCAGCACCGGCTTCTCGACGCTGGAAGGCGTCCCCATGGGCAGCCGCTGCGGCGCGCTGGATGCGGGCGTGCTGCTCTACCTGCTGCGCCAGGGCATGTCGCTGGATGAGCTGGAAAACCTGCTCTACCACCGCAGTGGTCTCCTGGGTGTCTCCGGCATCAGCGCCGATGTGCGCACGCTGCAGCAGAGCAGCGAGCCGGCTGCGCGCGAGGCGCTGGAGCTGTTCGCGCTGCGTTGCGCGGGCGAGGCCGCGCGGCTGGCCACGACCCTGGGCGGTGTCGACGCCCTGGTATTCACCGCCGGCATCGGCGAGCACGACGCCCATATGCGCGCGGCCATCTGCCGCCGGCTCGACTGGCTGGGCGTGCGCCTGGATGAGCAGGCCAACGCCCGCCACGCCGAATGCATCAGCAGCGACGACAGCCGCATCCGCGTGCTGGTGATCGCCACCAACGAAGAGCAAGTGATTGCCGACGACGCGGCCCGGCTTGTTACCGCCCTGCCGCCTTGCCGACGCCCTAGTCCTTCCCACACAGGAAAATGACCATGACCACCAGCAGCCACGCCCCGCACGTCCAGCAAGACACACCACGCATGCCCAGCGCCGTTCCCCTGTTCTGGCCGATGGCACTGGCCGCCGAAGCCTTCAAGCAAAGCCAGCAGCTGGTGGACAAGAACCTGCGTTTCCTGGAAGAAGAAGCCCGCCTGCACGACCTCCACCATCCCAGGATGGCGACCCGCAATACCGAACGCATCAAGCTGCGCACGCTGACCCTGCGTGAATATGGCCGTGCCGATGGTGGCATCCCCACCCTGGTGGTGGCGCCCTATGCCGGCCACACCTCGGTGATCGCCGACTACTACCCCGGCCAGAGCCTGGTGGAGACCTTGCTGTCCAATGGCGTGGCCCACGTGCTGCTGACCGACTGGCACAGCGCCACCGAGGACATGAAGGATCTGGAGATCGACAACTACCTGGCCGACCTGTGCGTGGTCATCGATGACATCGGTGGCCTGGTCAACCTGGTGGGCCTGTGCCAGGGTGGCTGGATCTCGGCGATGATGGCCGCGCGCTTCCCCGACAAGGTGGCGCGGCTGGTGCTGGCGGGCTCGCCCATCGATGCCGGTGCCGGCGACGGCCCGTTGAAACAGATGGTGGATCGCACCCCGCTGAGTTTCTATGAAGACCTGGTGCGCGCCGGAGCTGGCCTGATGCGCGGCAGCTTCATGCTGCAGGGCTGGAAGAACATGCATCCCGACGAGCATTACTTCACCGAGCACGTGGACCTGTTCCAGCACATCGACGACCCCGTCTACGTGGCCAAGCGCGAGACCTTCGCCGCCTGGTACGAGACCCCCGTCGACCTGCCGGGACGCTGGTACCTCCAGGCCATCCGCAATATCTTCAAGGACAACCTGCTGGCCCGGGGCAAGTACCAGGCCCTGGGCAGGGTACTCGACCTGAAGGACATCAGCTGCCCGCTCTACCTGCTGGCCGGCGAGCGCGACGACATCACCACGCCCGAGCAGGTCCTCAATGCGGCCCGCCTGGTGGGCACACCGCCGGCACAGATCACCCAGCGGGTGGTCCCCGGCGGGCATATCGGCTTGTTCATGGGAGGGCGCACGCTGGCCGATGTCTGGCCGCAGATCGCGCGCTGGCTGGTGGCGCCCTGAGCGGAGCCGCCGCGCTCGGTCCGTCTTTCAGTCAGTCTCTCGGACGGACTTCTTGCGGTTGGTGGTGGCTTTGCGCGTGGTCGGCGCGGCGGCTGCGGGGGCTGCGGCCGGTGCCGGCATGGCGATGGAGGCCTTCAGGAACCACGCCAGCACGGACTCGGCGGTCCTGCCATCGACGATGTGGGGCACGCAGCGATAGGAAAAGCTGACCCCTTCGCACAAGGCCATCAGGCCGATGGCGATCTCGCGCGGTGGCGCGGCCGGGGGCGTGCCGGTCAGGTGGCAATAGGCTTCGACGAAGTGGGTGATCTGGCGGTAGCGCTCTTCCAGGAAGCCGTTGAGCTGCTCGCGGAATTTCTCGTCGCGCAAGGCCACGATGCGCGCTTCCAGCCACAGCAGGCTGCATTTGTCGTCCTGGTACAGGCGCGAATACTGGCTGGCCAGGGCCTCCTGCAAACCGATGGCATCGCTCACCGGTCCGCCCAGGATGCGCTCGAACTCGCGATCGATGCTCTCCCCCTCGCGCCGCAGCAGCTCGAAGAAAAGCTGGGTCTTGTCATCGAAGTTGGAGTAGAACGCGCCTCGTGAATAACCAGCTGCTGTGCTAATGTCTTCCACGCTGGCCAGCGCATATCCCTTTTGCATGAATACGGCGTGCGCCGCCTCCAGCAGCCTTTCCCTGGTCTGCTCCCGGCTTTGCTCGCGGCTGAGTCGTTGGCGTGTCATGGGGCAAGATTCTAACATTGTTGTATTCAAATACAGTGTTGCATCTGAATTCATGTATGGATTAGAATCCCTGAACTCTTGCAAAGATGACCATCGAGGATGCGGAACGTCCGCCGATGCGACCCACCTTCCTGAAAGGAAAGCCGTGAAGCCTGTTTCCCATCCCCGTCTGCGCAGCCGGGCGGTCCCCCTGCTCGTGCTCAGCCTGGCCCTGGCCGCCTGCAGCAAGCCCGAACCAGTGGCCGATGCGCCGCGCGAAGTGGTGGTCCTGCAGGCGCAGCCGCGCGCGGCCATGTTGCCGCTGCACCTGCAGGCCGAGGTGCAGTCGCGCTACGCGACCGCGATGTCCTTCCGCATCGCCGGCCAGCTGGTGGAACGCCGCGTGCACCTGGGCGATGTGGTGCGCCGTGGCCAGGTGGTGGCCCGCCTCGATCCGTCCGACGCCGACCAGAATGCCGCCTCCGCCCGTGCCGACCTGGAAGCGGCCCGCCAGCATCTGAAGGCGGCGCAGAAGCAGTTGCAACGCGATACCGAACAAGCCCGCGAACACCTGGTCAGCACCCAGCAGCTGGAACAGAGCCAGGATGCGTTTTCCGCCGCGCAGTCGCAGTTCAAGGCCGCCCAGGCGCGCGCCGCCGTAGCCGGCAACCAGCGCGACTACACCACCCTGGTGGCCCAGCATGACGGCGTCATCAGCGCCGAGCAGGCCAATACCGGCGACGTGCTCGCAGCGGGCCAGCCGGTCTTCTCGCTGGCCTGGTCGGGAGCGGTCGACGTGGTCACCGACGTGGCCGATAGCCAGGTCGCCGGCATCGCACCGGGTGCTGCGGCCAGCGTGACGCTGTCGGCCTTGCCCGGTCGCAACTTTGCCGGCACGGTGCGCGAGGTCAGCCCGGCGGCCGATCCGCAAAGCCGCACCTATCGCGTCAAGATCACGCTGGAACAAGCCGATGCGGCCTTGCGCCTGGGCATGACCGGCAACGTGGTGATCACCCCGGTACCGCCCGGGAAGTCATCGCCAGCCGAACCGGTGATGCAATTGCCGGCCACGGCGCTGTTCCACCAGGGTGACAAGCCGGCGCTGTGGATCGTCGGTGCCGACGGCAAGCTTGAGTTGCGTGCCGTGACCGTGGTGGCCTATGGCGAGCGCAGCATCGGCGTCAGCCAGGGTGTGGCCGCCAGCGACAAGGTGGTGGTGCAGGGCGTGCATACACTGACCGCCGGTGAGAAGGTCAAGCCGGTGGCGCCGCTGCATGCCGAGGACTTCGCCTTATGAGCGCGCCCGGCCGTTTCAACCTCTCCTCCTGGACCCTGCAGCACCAGGCCCTGGTGACCTTCATCCTGGCGCTGGTGACGCTGCTGGGCATCGCATCCTATTCGCGCCTGTCGCAATCCGAGGATCCGCCCTTCACCTTCAAGGTCATGGTGATCCAGACCGACTGGCCGGGCGCCACCGCGCGCCAGGTGCAGGAGCAGATCACCGACCGCATCGCCCGCAAGCTGCAGGAGACGCCTGACGTGGACTTCCTGCGCAGCTATTCGCGGGCGGGACAATCGCAGCTCTTCTTCACGATCAAGGACACGGCCCCGGCCGCGCAGGTGCCGCAGACCTGGTACCAGGTCCGCAAGAAGGTCGGCGATATGGCCGGCCACTTGCCGCAGGGCGTCAAGGGACCCTACTTCAACGATGAATTCGGCGACGTCTACACCAATATCTACGCCCTGGCCGGCGACGGCTTCACGCCGGCGCAGCTGCACGACTACGCCGACCAGTTGCGCGGCGAGCTGCTGCATGTGCCGGGCGTGGCCAAGATCGATTACTTCGGTGACCGCGAAGAACACATCTACATCGACATCGGCAATGCCCGCATGACGAGCCTGGGCATCAGCCCGCAACAGCTGGCCGACGCCATCGGCGGCCAGAACAGCGTGGTGCCGGGTGGCCTCATCACCACCGGCAGCGACCGCGTCTATGTGCGGCCCACCGGGCAGTTCGAGAACCTGAAGGCCCTCGAAGACAAGATCATCCACATCAACAACCGCAATTTCCGCCTGGGTGATATCGCCAGCATCTCCCGTGGCTATGACGAGCCGCAGGAGCAGTCCATGCGCGCCAACGGCCAGCCGGTACTGGGGATCGGCGTGACCATGCAGCCGGGTGGCGACGTGATCCGCCTGGGCCGTGCGCTCGATGAACGCACCGAGCAATTGCGCAAGCGCCTGCCGGCGGGTCTGACGTTGACGGCGGTCTCCAGCATGCCGCACGCGGTGGAGAAATCGGTGGACGACTTCCTCGAAGCCGTCGCCGAGGCCGTGGCCATCGTGCTGGTGGTCAGCCTGGTGTCTTTGGGCATCCGCACCGGCATGGTGGTGGTGATCTCCATTCCCATCGTGCTGGCGGTGACGTCGCTGTTCATGTACGTGTTCGACATCGGCCTGCACAAGGTCTCGCTGGGCACGCTGGTGCTGGCGCTGGGCCTGCTGGTGGATGACGCCATCATCGCCGTCGAGATGATGGCGGTGAAGCTGGAGCAGGGCTGGAACCGCCGTCGCGCCGCCGCCTTTGCCTACACCAGCACGGCCTTCCCTATGCTCACCGGGACCCTGGTGACGGTGGCCGGCTTCCTGCCGATCGCCCTGGCCAAGTCCGGCACCGGCGAATACACGCGCTCCATCTTCGAGGTCTCGGCCATTGCGCTGCTGCTGTCCTGGCTGGCGGCGGTGGTGCTGATCCCGCTGCTGGGCTATCACCTGCTCAAGGAAAAACCGGACGCCCTCACCGACGAGCAGATCGCCGCCAATCCGCATGCCGGCCATGACGAGGAAGACCACGACCATCCCATCTACCAGACCCGCATCTACAAGCTGCTGCGGCGCACGGTGGCCTGGTGCGTGGCCTTCCGTGGTCGCGTGGTGATCGCCACCACGCTGCTCTTCATCGGTTCGCTGGCGGCCTTCGGCCTGGTACCGCAGCAGTTCTTCCCCAGCTCGGACCGGCCCGAACTGCTGATCGACCTGCGCCTGCCGGAGCGCGCTTCCTTCGAAGCGACCCAGCGCGAAGCCCTGCGCATGGAAGCCGTCCTCAAGGGCCGCCCGCAGATCGACCACGTCATCAGTTTCGTGGGCACTGGCGCGCCGCGCTTCTACCTGCCGCTGGACCAGCAACTCGCCAGTGCCAACTTCGCGCAGTTCGTGGTGACCGCCAAGTCGGTGGAAGACCGCGAGGCGCTGGCGCGTGCGCTGGAAGAACCGCTGCGCACCCAGTTCAGCGGCCTGCGCACCCGCCTGACGCGCCTGGAGAACGGCCCCCCGGTGGGCTTCCCGGTGCAGTTCCGCATCAGTGGCGAACAGATTCCCAAGGTGCGTGAGATCGCCGAGAAGGTGGCCGCCGAGATCCACAAGGAGAGCCGCGCCACCAACGTGCAGCTGGACTGGGACGAGCCGGCGCAGCGTTCGGTCTCCTTCGAGATCGACCAGAAGCGCGCCGGCGAATTGGGTTTGAGCTCGCTGCAGATCGCCAATTTCCTGGCCATGCAGATGTCCGGCGTCACCGTGACCCAGTACCGCGAGCGCGACAAGCTCATCAGCGTGGACCTGCGTGCCCCGCGCAACGAGCGTGTCGATCCGGCGCGTCTGGCGACGCTGTCCATGCCCACCACCAATGGCCCGGTGCCGCTGGCGACGCTGGGCCAGTTCCATAACACCCTGGAATACGGCGTCATCTGGGAGCGCGACCGCCAGCCTACCATCACCGTGCTGGCTGATGTGCGTGCCGGCGTGCAAGGCATCGACGTCACCAATGCCGTCAACGAAAAGCTCAATGCCCTGCGCGCCGAGTTGCCGGTGGGCTATCGCATCGATGTGGGCGGCCCGGTCGAGGAGAATGCCAAGGCCCAGTCCTCGATCTCGGCGCAGATGCCGCTGATGGTCATTGCCGTGCTGTTGCTGCTGATGGTGCAGCTGCAGAGTTTCGGCCGCACCATGATGGTGGTGATGACCGCGCCGCTGGGCCTCATCGGCGTGGTCGGCGCACTGCTGCTGTTCCACAAGCCCTTCGGCTTCGTCGCCATGCTGGGTACCATCGCCATGCTGGGCATCATCATGCGCAACTCGGTGATCCTGGTGGACCAGATCGAGCAGGACATCGCCGCCGGCCGTGGCCGCTTCGACGCCATCGTCGGCGCCACCGTGCGGCGCTTCCGCCCGATCACGCTCACCGCGGCTGCGGCCGTGCTGGCGCTGATCCCGCTGTTGCGCAGCAACTTCTTCGGTCCGATGGCCACCGCCCTGATGGGCGGCATCACCATCGCCACCATCCTGACCCTGTTCTACCTGCCGGCCTTGTATGCGCTGTGCTACCGGGTCAAGCCTGACGAAACCCATCACCGCGACGATGCCGCGCAAGGGAGCCACTGATGCGTGATCTCCAATTCAAGCCGCAATTGCCGGCACGGCCGGCTGTCATGACAGTGCTGGTGGCACTGGCGGCACTGGCACTGGGCGGCTGCACGCTGGGCCCCAGCGGCCAGGCCCCGGCCATGCCGCAACCGGCCGCTTATGCCGCCGAGGCCACACCAAGCACCCTGGGGCCCGAGCAGGCGCGCCAGAAGTTCGTGCTGGGCCAGCGTGCCGTGCCGCAGTGGTGGCAGGCCTATGGCTCGCCGCAGCTGTCGGCCTGGGTCGAGGAAGCCTTGCGCAACAACCATTCGCTGGCCCAGGCCGACCGCAACCTGGCCAGCGCCCGCCTGCAACTGCGGGCGCAGATCGACGAGTCGCTCTGGCCCACCATCGACGCCGTCGGCCAGGCCACGCGCCAGCGCGCGCTGGGCCTGCCCAACCTGGGTGCGCCGACCAACCTGTACAACGTCTTTGCCGGCCAGATCCGCGCCAGCTATACCTTCGACCTGTTCGGCGTGGAGCGCTACGCCAACTCCGCCCTGGCCGCCGAGGTCGACGCGCAGTCCTACCAGGTCGATGCGGCCCGCCGCGCGGTGGTGGCCAACGTGGTGATCTCGGCCATCAATGCCGCTTCCTTGCATGCCCAGGTGACCCAGACCGAGCGCCTGGTGGCCCTGGCCGACGCGGATGTGGCAGACCTGGAGCGCCGCGCCTCCCTGGGCGCGGTATCGGATGATGATGTATTGGTCGCGCGCGCTTCGGCGCAATCGCTGCGCGCTACCCTGCCGGGCCTGCAGGCGCAGTGGCTGGGGGCGCGCCATGCCTTGGCGGTGCTGATGGGGCGTACGCCCGACCAGGCGCCGGTCGATCTCGACATCGACGCCCTGCGCCTGCCCGCGGAGGTGCCCTTGTCGGTGCCCTCGGAACTGCTGCGCCAGCGTCCCGACATCCTGGCCGCCGATGCCGCCCTGAAGGTGGCAGCGGCCCAGGAAGCCCTGGCCACGGCCGAGATGTTCCCCAGCCTGTCCATCAGCGCCTCCTTCGGCCAGTCCGGTTTCAGCTGGGCCAAGGCCACCGGCGGCGCCGGGGCGGTATGGGGGCTGGGTGCCTCGCTGACGCAGCCGATCTTCCATGGCGGCGCCTTGCGCTCGCGCAGGGAAGCGGCCAAGGAAGCCTATCTGGCTTCCGAGGCCAATTATCGCCAGACCGTGTTGAATGCCTTCCAGAACGTGGCCGATAGCCTGGTGGCCCTGGGCCACGATGCCGATACCCTGCAAGCGGCG
>JAFAMT010000037.1 GCA_019233085.1 Herbaspirillum sp. | reverse complement strand
CATCAGGTAGAACAGCAGGATCACCCGCACCACGTCGCCGTAGGCAATGGCGACGTTGAAGACGGCGTTGGTCAGCCCCGTGGCCAGCGCCACGCCCAGCAGTTCGGGATGGCGCCACAGTTGTGGCAGGTCACGGTATTTCAACGCCAGCAACATGGCCGCACAGGCCGTGAAGATGGCGGCCGTGGCCCACAGTGGATGCAGGCCCATCGCCTCCAGCGCGCGCATGCCGGTCCAGGACAGGCCCCAGATGGTGGTGTTGATCAATAGCGCCGCGACGGCGGACTTGGGTGGGTGGTGCATGTTCTTTCTTGGGCAGATGGGGGCATTGGCACAATCTACGTGCTCGGCAGGCCGCTTTCGTTCAATCCAGTCAATAGGCTTTATGCACGCTGACTTATAGCTTTCCGTTCGTCCTGAGTAGCCCCGCCAGGGGCGTATCGAAGGCCTGTCTGCGTTTCATGCGTCGCAGCGCCTTCGATACGCCGCTACACGGCTACTCAGGACGAACGGGGAGGTCCAATGCAAAATGCCGTCCAGTGCGACACTGAACGGCATCTTCGCGGACGATGGCCAGACCTGGCTCAAAGCCCCTTGGCCTGGGCCTGCAGGCGTTCGTATTTCTCCATCAACTGCTCGCGGCTTTCACGCCAGGCCGGGTTGAAGGGGATGCAGGCCACCGGGCAGACCTGCTGGCATTGCGGTTCCTCGAAGTGACCCACGCACTCGGTGCATTTGTCCGGATCGATCTCGTAGATCTGCGGCCCCATGTAGATCGCCTCGTTGGGGCATTCCGGTTCGCAGACGTCGCAGTTGATGCAATCGTCGGTAATCATCAGTGCCATGACCGCTCCTTCGTCACCCCGCGCATTGCAGCGCGCGGCGCCATCCTGCTTGCTTGAACCTTCATTGCCCTACCCTGCCTTTGACTTTCTTAATCTTGCATGACTTCGTCTTGCTTGCCGCGCAGCATCCTACTGCTTCTTGGCGATCTTTTCCTTGAGCCACTTCTCGACCGAAGGGAACACGAACTTGGACACATCGCCACCGAGCTGTGCGATCTCGCGCACGATGGTGCCGGAAATGAACTGGTACTGGTCCGACGGTGTCAGGAACAGCGTTTCCACATCCGGCAACAGGTAGCGGTTCATGCCAGCCATCTGGAATTCATATTCGAAGTCCGAGACCGCGCGCAGGCCGCGCACGATGACGCGGGCGTTGTTCTGGCGCACGAAATCCTTCAGCAGGCCCGAAAAACTTTCCACCTGGACATTCGGATAATGTCCCAGCACTTCATTGGCGATCGACAGACGCTCTTCGAGCGAAAAGAACGGCTTCTTGTTCTGGCTGTCTGCTACGCCCACCACCAGCTTGTCGAACAATCCGGAAGCGCGGCGGACCAGATCCTCATGTCCGCGCGTCAACGGATCGAAGGTGCCTGGATATACAGCTGTGACCATGGTGTCTCCTCACCGGCAATTCAATCAGAAGGCGCATTATGCCTCAATTTGGGCACTGCTTTTGCGTTGCAATAAATGATAGAACACCATGCCTGCCTTGTCCGAGCGGATCACTTCCCAGGCTTGCATCCAGGCAGGGGCCTCGGCGCCGTCGAGGGGGAACTCGGCTTCGACATAGAGCAGCCCGGAGGGGGTGAGCAATTCAGTGCAGCTGGGCAATATTTTCTCCAGCCAGCCCTGGTGATAAGGCGGATCGATGAAGACCAGGCTGTAGCCGCCCGGCTCGCGCTGCGCTGCGTTGCGGGCCGCTGCCAGGGCGTCGCCGCGCACGATGGCAATCGCATCGGCCTTGAGCTTGTCGCGATTGGCTTCCAGCTGGCGCACGGCCGGGCCGCTCTGCTCGACCATCACCACCCGCCGCGCGCCACGGCTGGCGGCTTCGAAACCCAGTGCGCCGGAACCGGCGAAAAGGTCCAGGCAGGCCACCTGTTCCCAGTGGCCATCGATGAGGTGGGAGAGCCAGTTGAAGACGGTCTCGCGCACGCGGTCCGGCGTGGGGCGCAGGCCCTCGGCGTCCAGCACCGGCAGCGGCGTGCGCTTCCACTGGCCGCCGATGATGCGGACCTGGTGCGGGCCGCGCGCGGTCAGCCTGGCGGGCTTGCCGGCCTTGTTGTTCTTGTCGTGACTGCTCTTGCTCATGAATTTCCTAGGTTGCTTCTTGGTTGCTTCTCGGTTGCTCAGGGGTTGGCGGCCGGCGTCGCGCCCTCTTCGCCGACGATCACGCTCACCAGTGCCCCGGTCTGCACATGCTTGCGCAAAGCCGCCCGCACTTGCTCGATGGTGACGGCGCGCACCCGCGCTATCCACTGGTCCAGGTAGTCCAGCGGCAGGCCATAGAAGCCGATGACCGAGAGGTTTTCCAGCAGCTTGGCATTGCTGTCGATACGCAGCGCGAAACCACCGGCGAGATTGTCCTTGGCGGCCTTGAGCTCGGCGGCGCTGGGGCCTTCCTGCAGGAAACGCTGCAGCGTGGCGCGGGTCACGCGCAGGGCTTCGTCGGTCTGCTCCTTCTTGGTCTGCAGGCCGATCTGGAAGGGGCCGGGCTGGGCCAGGGGCGAAAAGCCGCTATAGACGCTGTAGCTCAGGCCACGCTTCTCGCGCACCTCGTCGGTCAGGCGCGAGACGAACCCGCCGCCGCCCAGCACATAGTTGCCCACCGTCAGGGCGAAGAAATCCGGGTCGCCGCGCACCAGGGCCGGCGCGCCGATGAGGATGTGCGATTGCGAGGCCGGATGGGCGATGCGGATCTCGCGCCCCTCTGGCGCCACCACGGCCGGCAGCGCCGGCAGGGGCGCACCCTGCGGCAGTTCGCGGGTCAGTGCGGCGGCGATCGCACGGGCCTGTTCCTCGGTGAGGTCACCGATCAGGGCGATCACAGCGCGATTGGCCACGTAATGACTGCGGTGGAAGGCCAGCAGGTCCTCGCGGGTGATCGCCTGCACGCTAGCCTGGCTGGCGTCGGTGCCATAGGGATGAGAACCGTAGGCCGCGGCCATGAAGGCCTTCTCGGCGATGGCTTCGGGCTTGGTGGCATCTTCACGCAGGCTGGCGATGGTCAGGGCCTTGTCGCGTTCCAGTCCTGCCTGCGGGAAGGCGGGATGGGCCAGCAGGCGCGCCAGCAGGCCCAGGGCCAGCTCGCGCTCGGGCCGCGAGGACAGCGTGCGCAGGCTCACCCCGGCGCGGTCCTGGCCGGCACCGCCATGCTGCTGGGCGGCCACGTCGGCAAAGCCGTCGAGGATCTGCGCTTCGCTCAGGGGCGCGCCCGCGCCGCCTTCCACACCGCGCGTGAGACTGGCCACGGTCAGCTCGGCCAGGCCGGCCTTGCCGGCCGGGTCACGCCGCTGGCCGGCGTCGAATTGCACGCTCACATCGAGCATGGGCAGCGAATGGTTGGCCACGAAGAGCACACGGGCGCCGTCGGGCTGGGTCCAGGACTGCACTGCCAGTGCGGCCCGGGCCGGCGCCGCGCACAGCAGCGCCAGGGACGATGACAACAGCAACAGGATGCGTAAGGAGTTTTTCATGAAAGACCAAACTGGAAGAACCAGGAGAGAGTGCGCTGATAACAGAGGAAAACAGAGGTATCAGGCGTCCTGCTTTTTGCCCGCCTTGTCGCCCCGGCCGATCCAGTCCAGCACCGGCTGCCACTGGTCGAGATCGCGTTGTACGCGCGACGGCGCCACATCCCACAGCGTCAGGCCATGGGCGGCCAGTTGGACGTAGTTCTGGGTGTCGCGCAGGTAACCCAGCACGGGCAGTTTCAGGCCTTCGATGAAGCGGTGCAATTGCTCGGCCGAGCGGGTGCGGGCGTCGACGCGCATGCCGACGATGCCGACGTCGATCTCGCCTTCGCGCACCGCCTTTTCACCGGCCAGGCGGCGCAGGAAATCCTGCGTGGCCAGGATGTCGAAGATGGAAGGTTGCAGCGGCACCAGGATCTTGTCGGCCAGCTTGAGCGCATCGTTGAGGCGCCAGCCATGCAGG
>JAFAMT010000019.1 GCA_019233085.1 Herbaspirillum sp. | reverse complement strand
CATAGAAATCGCGACCGTAGCGCGCCCACAATCCGCGCATCACGTCGTCCAGCGAACGGCGACCACGGGTCTGCTGGCGGATGGTGAGGTCCAGCCCCAGCGCCACCAGCGAACCCTTGGTGTAGTAGCTGACGATGGCATTGGCGGCGTTCTCGTCCTGGCGGTAGTACTTGACCCAGGCATCGAAGCTGGATTCGGCCACGCTCTGCTTCTTGCGGCCGCTACCGCGCAGCACGCCGGTGACGGTCTTGGCGACCAGCTTGAGGTAGTCGTCGGTATCGATGACACCGGTGCGCACCAGGAAGAGATCGTCGTAGTAGCTGGTGAAGCCCTCGAAGAGCCACAGCAGCGAGGTGTAGTTTTCCTGGCGCAGGTCATAGGGGGCGAACACCGCCGGCTTGATGCGCTTGACGTTCCAAGTATGGAAATATTCGTGACTGCACAGGCCGAGATAGGTGCGGTAGCCATCGGTCTGCTCCGGGCGGCCCTTGACCGGCAGGTCGGCACGCGAGCAGATCAGTGCCGTCGAGGCACGGTGCTCCAGGCCGCCGTAGCCATCGCCCACGGCCAGCGTCATGAAAACGTAGCGCTCCATCGGCGCGCGCTTGCTGCGCGGCTCGAAGAAGGCGATCTGGGCTTCGCAGATCTTCTTGAGGTCGTCGCACAGGCGTGCCATGTCCAGGTTCGGCACACGACCGGTGATGACCACGTCATGCGGCACGCCATGGGCCTGGAAGCTGGCCAGCGCGAACTCGCCCAGCTCCACCGGATGGTCGATCAGCTCATCGTAGTTCTGCGCCACGTAAGTCCCGAAACCATAGCGCTTGGCCTTGAGTTCGGCCAGTGACGTGGCCACGCGCCAGCGCTTGAACTGCTCGCCCTCCGGACGACGGATCTCCACCACCTGCTGGCCCTGTTCGAAGCCATGTGCGGCCAGGAACACGCTGGTGCCATTGAAGAAGCCGTGGGTTTCGTCCAGGTGGGCGGTGCGCACCGACAGGTCCCAGGCATAGACCTGGTAATGCAGGGTGAGCGCGCTCTTGCAGGGGGCGGCTTGCCAGGTGTGCTTGTCGAGCTTCCTGACCTGCACCTTGCGGCCGGCCGATTCACCGCGCAGCTGCACGATGTTCTTGCCGAACTCGCGGATCATGTAGCTGCCCGGGATCCAGGCCGGCAGCGAGAATACCTGGCCCTCCGGGGCCGGCGAGTCCACGGTGACGCTGACGTCATAGACATGGGAGGCAGGGGCGAGGGAAGTGATGCTGTAGCGGATCGGGGTGGCCATTGCAATGTGGAGATGATGCCGACGGGCGGCGATGGTCCATTTTACACGCGGCCACCCGGGACGGCGGGTCGCCATCGGCACGACCAAAGCGAGCGGCGAAAAAAAACCGGACCGACTTGCGTCGGCCCGGGTCCAGGGTCAAATGATGCTAACCATTAAAACTTTTTAAATCATATAAATCGTTTGACGGTTCCCCGTCATGCAGCCTCAGCGCGGCAGCAGCGAGGAGCCCATCAGGAACTCGTCCACCGCACGGGCGCACTGGCGACCTTCACGGATCGCCCACACCACCAGCGACTGGCCGCGACGCATGTCGCCTGCCGCGAAGACCTTGTCCACCGAGGTCTTGTAGCAGCCTTCGCCATCGGTAGTGGCCTTGGCGTTGCCGCGGGCATCCTTGTCCACGCCGAAGGCATCCAGCACCTGCGCCACCGGGGAGACGAAGCCCATGGCCAACAGCACCAGGTCGGCCTTGATCTCGAATTCCGAATCGGGGACTTCGACCATCTTGCCGTCCTTGAACTCGACGCGCGCGGCGATGAGCTTCTCGACCTTGCCGCCCTTGCCTTCCAGGCGCTTGGTGGTGACCGCGAAATCGCGCTCGCAACCTTCTTCGTGCGAGGACGAGGTGCGCAGCTTGATCGGCCAGTAGGGCCAGACCAGCGGCTTGTTCTCGGATTCCGGCGGTTGCGGCATCAATTCGAACTGGGTCACGGAGGCTGCACCATGGCGGTTGGAGGTACCGACACAGTCGGAGCCGGTGTCACCACCGCCGATGACGACCACGTTCTTGCCGGTGGCCATGATCTGGTTCTTCAGCTTGTCGCCGGCATTGACCTTGTTCTGCAGCGGCAGGAAGTCCATGGCGAAATGCACGCCCTTCAGTTCGCGACCCGGCACCGGCAGGTCACGCGGAGCCTCGGCGCCACCGGCGATGATGACGGCGTCGAATTCCTTCTTCAGCTCTTCGGGGGAAACGGTTTCCTTGGACCAGTTGTTGACGGTCTCGGGGAAATCCTTGCCCACGAAGACGCTGGTGCGGAAGTTCACGCCTTCGGCCTTCATCTGTTCCACGCGCAGGTCGATGTGCGACTTTTCCATCTTGAAGTCGGGGATGCCGTAACGCAGCAGGCCGCCCACACGATCGCTCTTCTCGAACACGGTCACGTCGTGACCGGCGCGCGCCAGCTGCTGGGCAGCAGCCAGGCCAGCAGGACCGGAGCCGACCACGGCGACCTTCTTGCCGGTCTTGATGGCGGCCGGTTGCGGCACCACCCAGCCGTTTTCCCAGCCCTTGTCGATGATGAAGTGCTCGATCGACTTGATGCCCACGGCGTCATTGTTGATGCCCAGGGTGCAGGCGGCTTCGCAGGGTGCCGGGCAGATGCGGCCGGTGAACTCGGGGAAGTTGTTGGTCTGGTGCAGGGTGTCCAGGGCTTCCTTGTAGTTGCCGCGATAGACCAGGTCATTCCAGTCGGGAATGATGTTGTTGACCGGGCAGCCGTTGTTGCAGAAGGGGATGCCGCAGTCCATGCAACGCGCGCCCTGGATCTTGGCGTCGGCGTCGCTCAGGTGCAGGACGAATTCCTTGTAGTGCTTGGTGCGCGCTGCTGGCGCTTCGCTGGCCTCTTTCAGGCGCTGGTATTCCATGAAACCGGTTGCTTTTCCCATTTTCCTCTCACATTCTCGCTAAGGATGCGGCGGGCGGCGCTCTTCATTTCTGGCGCCACGCCCGCCGGCGTGCTTGATTGATTCGCTCGTAACTGCCTGACGATGATCAGGCGGCGACCTTTTCCTTCTTCGTCTGGGCGGTGGCAGCCAGTTCGGCCAGCGCACGCTTGTACTCCGTCGGGAACACCTTGACGAACTTGGCACGCGATGCCGCCCAGTTATCCAGCAGGTAGCGCGCACGCGTGCTGCCGGTGTACTTGAAGTGGCGCTCAATCAAGCCGCGCAGGATGGCTTCGTCGGTCTGGCGCTCGCCACCGCGCGACAGGCTGTGCCAGATGTCGCGGTTGACGGTCTGTTCCTGTTCGGTGTCCGACAGGACCTTTTCCAGGCTGACCATGGCGGTGTTGCACTTGCCGGCGAAATCACCTTCCGGGTCATACACATAGGCGATACCACCCGACATGCCGGCTGCGAAGTTGCGACCGGTATTGCCCAGCACCACCACGGTGCCGCCGGTCATGTATTCGCAACCGTGGTCGCCGGTACCTTCCACCACGGCGGTAGCGCCCGAGTTACGCACTGCGAAGCGTTCGCCGGCCACGCCGTTGATGAAGGCTTCGCCGTTGATGGCGCCGTACAGTACGGTGTTACCGGAGATCATGTTGTCCACTGCGCGGCCACGGAACTCGGTGTTGGGACGCACGATGATGCGGCCACCCGAGAGACCCTTGCCGACGTAGTCGTTGCCTTCGCCGACCAGGTCCAGGGTCACGCCCTTGGCCAGGAAGGCGCCGGCCGACTGGCCTGCTGTGCCTTGCAGCTGGATGTGGATGGTGTCATCCGGCAGGCCTTCGTCGCCGTAACGCTTAGCGACTTCACCCGAGAGCATCGCGCCGACGGTACGGTTGAGGTTCTTGATCGGGGAGATGAAGGAAACCTTCTCGCCCTTTTCCAGCGCGATCTTGGCTTGCGCGATCAGCTTGTGGTCCAGTGCCTTGTCCAGGCCGTGATCCTGGAAGTCGGTGTGGTACACCGGCAGCTTCGATTCCGGCTGATGGAAGATGCGGCTGAAGTCCAGGCCCTTGGCCTTCCAGTGGGCGATGGCCTTGGAACGGTCCAGCAGGTCGGCGCGGCCGATCAGCTCGTCGAACTTGCGGATACCCAGCTGTGCCATGATCTGGCGCGCTTCTTCGGCGATGAAGAAGAAGAAGTTGACCACGTGTTCCGGCTTGCCGGAGAACTTGGCGCGCAGCACCGGATCTTGCGTGGCCACGCCCACCGGGCAGGTGTTCAGGTGGCACTTGCGCATCATGATGCAGCCTTCGACCACCAGCGGTGCGGTGGCGAAACCGAATTCGTCCGCGCCCAGCATGGCGCCGATGACGACGTCGCGACCGGTCTTCATCTGGCCGTCGGCCTGCACGCGGATGCGGTT
>JAFAMT010000287.1 GCA_019233085.1 Herbaspirillum sp. | reverse complement strand
GGCCTGGTAGCGGCTGGCGGCCGAGCCGGCGCGGCGGTAGTGGAAGTGGTGGCCGGCATCGTCATGGGTGACGAAGTAGATGCCGGTGGCCGCGCCCGGCGTCACCGCCACATGCTCGACGCTGACGCCTTCGTGTTGCCACAGGGCCAGCAGGTCGCTGCCGAAATGGTCGTCACCGACGGCGCTGAGATAGGCCGTCGCCGCCCCCTGGCGGGATGCGGCGATGGCGAAGTTGGAGGTGTCGCCGCCATACCCTTGCAGGTAGTTGCGCGGCGCGGCGATGCTCTGGTTGAACTCCACCATCGCTTCGCCATAGGCGAGGATCTGCTTGCTCATGTTGCGTCGGATCAGGAATCAGTAATCGGGAATCTGTAATCAGAAGAAGGTTTGCACGATATCGGTCACGTCGAAGCGGCCATCGACCACCACCAGGTGGCGCCACTTGTCGAAGGTCAGGCAGGGGTGGGAGATATCGAAGGCCAGCATGTCGCCGACCTTGATGTCGTCACCGGCGGCAATCTTCAGGTAGGCGTGCTGGTCCATCATGCCGGTCACTTCCCAGTGCGCCGGCGTGGCCTGCGGCTGGCTGTGGCTGCCCGGGCGGAACTGCGCCACCGGCAGCGGCAGGCCGGCGTCGAAGGCGGCGTCGCGCTTGCCCAAGGCAATGATGGCCTTGTCGGCCTCGGGAATCGATTGCACATAGGCCCACAGCTGCAGCGCCGGCTGCAACTGGGTGCGCATGCTGTGCGCCACCGGGTTGCGCACCTGGATCTGGGCCTGGGCGGCGCGGTAGATGCCCACGTCATGGGTGAGGTAGCAGCCCGGGCGCAGCACCACATCCAGTGGCGCGCCGATATCGGCCTGGCCGAACTCCTCGGCCACCACGTCGTACCAGGCCGAGCCGGCACCGGTCAGCACCGCCGGGCCACGCGCCAGGCGGCGTGCCAGCAGGCCTTGCGCGGCCAGATCCTTGATGCAGGCGACGGCCCGTTGCAGGAAGCGGCGGATATCGACCTCTTCCTTGAGCACTCCTTCATACACTTCCACGCCGGCCAGGGCGATGCTGTCCCAGCGCGCGATGGCCGCCAGCACGGCATCCTGCTGCGCCTGGTCGCGCACGCCGGTGCGCCCGCCGGCCGGGCCCAGTTCCAGCAGCACGTTCAGGGTTTGGCGGCGCTCGGCAAAGAAGCGGCCGAGCTGGTCGACCAGGTCAGCCGAATCGACCAGGCAGAAGAATTCGAAGGAGGGATCGGCCAGCAACTCCGAGATGATGGCCATGTTGCGCTTGCCCACCAGCTGGTTGGCCATGATCACGCGGCGCACGCCGTGCTGGTAGCCGGCCAGGGTCTGGTGGGCGGTGGCCAGGGTGATGCCCCAGGCGCCGGTATCGAGCTGGCGTGCAAACAGCTTGGGCGCCATCGTGGTCTTGCCGTGCGGGGCCAGCTTGACCTGGTATTGGCCGACGAAATCCTGCATCCACTTCAGGTTGTGGGCGATCTTTTCTTCATACAGGACGGCGGCCGGCAAGCTGATGTCTTCGTTGAGCAGGTTCCAGCGCACGGTGCCAGCCTGCTGCGGTGCCAGCGGCTGTGCCAGCGCGCCCAACCCCTTGTTGACAGGATCGATGATGCCGGTTTGGTAAACAGCTTGGCTGGTGCCTTGGTAGTTTGTATCACTCATCGCATAAATTCCTGTAAAAATAGGATTGACGTAATAATAGCCTTGAATTTACTATGTTTACGCCGTGTTAGTAAATAACATAAATTATTTCCGCGGTACTTTTCCTGGCCGGTGTCGATGTCTTTCTCATCACTCCGGAATCACCCCAACTGAATCCCCGCCATGGCGCAGACATTGGACATCGTCTCCCGCATCACCGAGCGCAGCAGCACCCTGCGCCTGGCCGAGCAGAAAGTGGCCGAGGCCATCCTCGGCGACCTGGCTTTCTCGGCCAGCGCCAGCATTGGCGAGCTGGCCGAGAAGGCCGGCGTGTCGGTGGCCAGCGTGACGCGCTTTGCCAAGGCCATGGGTTGCCGCGACGTGCGCGAATTCAAGTTCCTGCTGGCGCAGGCGGTGGCGGTGGGGCAGCGCTTCTTCGACGGCGCCAAGACCGCGCCCCCGGCGCAGCCGCCGGAACTGGTCGACACCGTCTACCGCGACATCCACGCAGTGCTGGAACTGAACCGCGCCATGCTCAATACCGACATGCTGGTGGAGGCGGCGCGCCTGTTGCTGGGCGCGCGCATGATCTACTGCTTCGGCATGGGCGGCGGCTCGACCATGATGTCCGACGAGGCGCGCTATCGGCTGGTGCGACTGGGCCGCCCGGTGGCGACCTACCACGATGCACTGCTGCAGAAGATGGTGGCCGCCACCTTGGACAAGGACGATGTGCTGCTGGTCTTCTCGGCCACCGGCAATGTGCCGGAACTGCTGGCCAGCTGCGAGGTGGCGCGCGAATACGGCGTCAAGCTCATCACCATCACGGCGCTGGGTTCACCGCTGGCGAAGATGGCCGATGTGCTGCTGCCCATCAAGACGCTGGAAACCGACCTGATTTTCAAACCGTCCTCGTCGCGCTACGCCATGATGGCGACGCTGGACATGCTGGTGCTGGAACTGGCCCTGCTGCACAAGGAAAGCAGCCAGGAGCGCCTGCGCCGCCTCAAGTACGTACTCGACACGCATCGCGGCGGCGGCGACCG
>JAFAMT010000243.1 GCA_019233085.1 Herbaspirillum sp. | reverse complement strand
CCAGCTCGCTGGACAAGACGCCGGTCGATATCCCCCGTCCGCGTCACCTGGCCTCGCTGTGGCTGGACTACACCCTGCGCGGCGGCCAGCTCAATGGGCTGGGCATGGGCGCAGGCGTGCGTTACGTGGGCAATGCCCCGGGCAGTGCGGACAATTCGCTGAACGTGCCGGGCTATACCCTGGTCGACGCCGCGCTGCACTACGACCTGCCGCAATGGCGCCTGTCGCTGACGGCCAGCAACCTGTTCGACAAGGAATATGTTTCCGGCTGCTACGACGCCACCCGCTGCATCTATGGCAATGGCCGCACCGTGCTGGCGACGGCGCGTTATCGCTGGTAAGGAAAGAAACGCCGGCTGAGCTTCAGTCGACAAACCGCAGCGAGACCGGCCCCACCTGCTCCAGCGCGGCCTCCACCAGCAGGCCGGCGCGCGCATGGACCAGTCCGATACAGGAACCGGTGGTGATGATCTGCCCCTGCCGCCAGGGCTGGCCGCGCTGGGCGCAATGGCGCGCCAGCCAGGCCAGCATGGGCCACAGGTCGGCGGGATTGCCGCCGGTGGTATGGACTTTTTCCTGGCCATCGATATGCAGGCTGGCCACGGTCGTCGCCAGTGCCAGCGTCTCAGGCAAGGGCTGGGCTTGACCGATCACCAGCGCGCCATGGCAGAGCAGGTCAGCCATGGCGGCCCAGGGGTTACCGCAGGGTTGCTGACCCAGGCGGGTCTCCACCACTTCGATGGCCGGCAGGATGGCGTCGAAGACGCCCCGCAGCTCCGCTTCATCGGGCAGGCGCTCACCGGGATCGTAGTCACGACCCACGCGCAGGGCCAGTTCCACTTCGAGGCCGCGCATACGCCACTGGGGGCCCGTCAATTGGGTACCGGAAGGCAGGATGCCGGATACCGGCAGCGGCGCACAGGACGGCGTGGAGCCATCGCCCTTGCTCCCCACCTTCCAGCCGCCGACCGGCCCCAGCCGCTGCAGCTGGGCGTCCTGCACCGCATAGGCGGTCGCGGCATCGCCCACTGCCAGCCGGCGCCAGTCCAGCGCCAGGCGGCTGAGGCGGGCGTCGAGCAGAAGTTGGGTGGCGGCGTCGATATGCATGCAGGGTTCTCCAGGGCGGTCATTCAATGCAGCGCGCATTGTACTGGCTGCCGGGCTTGCGCACACATGGCAAAGCAACAAGAAAAGCGCCGCCGGCAGCACACCTGGCCCGAGTTGCCGATAATGGAGCCGGGCGCTTGACTTAGAGCGCACTCCAACTTCTAGACTGCCTGCCATGACGACCTCCATGACCATTGCCCAGGCGGCGACTGCCACCGGCCTGTCGGTGCATACGCTGCGCTACTACGAACGCATCGGCTTGCTCGATGCTATCGAACGGCGTGACAACAGCCACCGGCGCTACACCCAGGAAGACCTGAACTGGATCGCCTTCCTGCAAAAGCTCAAGGCCACCGGCTTGCCGGTGCGGGCCATGCTGCGCTACGCCGAACTGCGCCGGCTGGGCAACACCCTGGAGAGCGTCACCGAGCGCAAAGCCATCCTGCAAGCGCATACGCTTTGCGTCCAACACACCCTGGCCGAGCTGCACAGCAACCTGCAAGTGCTGCAGCACAAGATCACGATGTATGACGAGCTTGAGCAGCAGGCCTGCACGCCGCTGGTGGGCTCACCCCTGCCTGTGGCCACGGCCAGCGTCAACTGAAGAAAGGATTGCACCATGACTGAACGCCTCACTTCCCACCTGCAACCGGAGTCGCCCGTCGGCACGCGCCGCCTGGGCGCCAACGGCCCGCTGGTCTCGGCCATCGGCCTGGGCTGCATGGGCATGAGCGATTTCTACGCCCATCGCGATGACCAGGAGTCGCTCTCTACCATCGACCGTGCCCTGGAGCTGGGAATCAACCTGCTCGATACCGCCGACATGTACGGTCCCTACACCAACGAGGAGCTGGTGGGGCACGCGATCCGTGGACGCCGCGACAAGTTCTTCATCGCCACCAAGTTCGGCTTCCGGCGCGATCCGGCCAATCCGGCCGCGCGCGGCATCGACGGCAGCCCGGCCTATATCCGCGAGGCCATCGAGGGCAGCCTCAAGCGCCTGGGCGTGGAGACCATCGACCTCTACTACCAGCACCGCATCGATCCCCATACCCCCATCGAGGTCAGCATGGGCGTGCTGGCCGACCTGGTGAAGGCCGGCAAGATCCGTTACATCGGTTTGTCCGAAGCATCGGCGGCCACGCTCGAACGCGCCCACCGGGTGCATCCGGTGACGGCGCTGCAAAGCGAATATTCGCTGTGGACGCGTGACCCGGAAGGCGATGTGCTGGCGACCTGCCGTCAGCTGGGGATCGGTTTCGTGGCCTACAGCCCGCTGGGACGGGGCTTTCTGACCGGTGCCATCAGTCGCTTCGAGGACCTGGCCGAGGATGATTTCCGCCGCACCAACCCACGCTTCCAGGGCGAGAACTTCGCCCGCAACCTGGCGCTGGTGGAAAAGGTGCAGGAACTGGCCCGGGAACGCGGCTGCACACCCAGCCAGCTGGCACTGGCCTGGGTGATGGCACAGGATCCGCACGTCGTGCCGATCCCGGGCACCAAGCGCCGCCGTTATCTGGAAGAAAACGCCGGCGCCGCCGCGGTCAGGCTGTCAGCGCAGGACCTGCTGGCGCTGGATGCCGTCTTCCCGCGCGGCGCCGCGGCTGGCGAACGGTATACCGAAGCCAGCATGAAGATGCTGAACGGCTAGACAGCTCAGGCCTGCTCGGCCTCGATGCCGCGGGCCGAGGGATGCTCGGCCAGCGGCACGAAGGTATTGGTGGCCGTGTCCAGCGCCAGGATGGAGCCGGACTCGATGTCGTAGACCCAGCCATGCAGGGCCAGACGGCCCTGCGCCAGCGCCACCGCCACCGAGGGATGGGTGCGGATGTTGTTCAACTGGGCGATCACGTTCTCACGCACCATGCCGTCGATGCGATCCTGCTCGGTGGGATGCTCGCGCGATTCGTTGATCATGCGGGCCGCATCGGTGTGGTGCAGCCAGTTGCGCACGGCCGGCATGTGGTCCAGGCAGGCACAGGTGGCCACGGCCTTCATGGCGCCACAGTCGGAGTGGCCGCAGATGACGATGTCCGACACGCGCAGCTGCGCCACGGCGTATTCCACGGTGGCGCTCACGCCACCCGGCTCGGGGCCGAAGGAGGGCACAATGTTGCCGGCATTGCGGATGACGAACAGGTCGCCCGGTTCGCGCTGGGTGACCAGCTCGGGCACCATGCGGCTATCCGAGCAGGAAATGAACAGGGCCTTGGGCGTCTGTCCGGTCGCCAGGGTCTTGAAGAGCTCTTTTCGGGCCGGGAAAACATCCTGCTGGAAACGCAGGAAACCGTTGATGATGTCACGCATGATCGTTTTTTACCTTGATGAATATTCCGGGAAAAACCGTATTATGACCCGGAATGCTGAGAACTGCAGTTGACGGAGCATTGTCTTCGTAACAACTAATCACCTCGCTAGAGTGATATTTTGTTAAAAAATATGAATTCTTCTAGCGACTCCCCCACTTCCCGCTGATAAATTTTCCGACTCGAAACATCGTTGGGCGTGAGATTCCGCCTACCGATATGTCGAGCTCGCGGTTGCCGTCCGGCAGCCGTCTCATGAACCTATCAGGGAACAACTTATGATCAGCAGGACAGTCACGACCGTGGCCGCGTTGGCCATGGCAGCGACGCTTGGCGGCTGCGCCACCGAAAGCGCGCGCAGTCTGACGGTGGCGCAGGTCGCCAGCGCCAGCCAGGTCTACCAGGGAGCGCGCAGCCCGATCTCGGTGGGCAAGTTCGACAACCGCTCCAGCTACCTGCGGGGCCTGTTCTCCGACGGCGTGGACCGCCTGGGTGGCCAGGCCAAGACCATCCTGATCACGCACCTGCAGCAAAGCAAGCGATTCAGCGTGATGGACCGCGACAACCTGACCGAACTGGCCCAGGAAGCCCAGCTCAACAAGCAGGCGCAACAACTGAAGGGGGCCAGCTTCGTGGTCACCGGTGACGTGACCGAATTCGGCCGCAAGGAAGTGGGCGACCGCCAGCTCTTCGGCATCCTCGGCCGTGGCAAGTCGCAGATCGCCTACGCCAAGGTGAACCTGAACATTGTGGACGTGAACACCTCCCAGGTCGTCTACTCGGCCCAGGGCGCGGGTGAATACAGCCTGGACAACCGCGAGATCATCGGCTTCGGCGGCACTGCCGGCTATGACTCCACCCTCAACGGCAAGGTCCTGGACCTGGCCATCCGCGAGGCGGTCGACAAGCTGGTGACTGGGATCGACTCCGGCGCCTGGAAACCCTGATTGCACCCCACGCCCATCCCAAGGACCCTCATGACAACAAAGCTTGCAACCGGGATCATTGCCGGCCTGGCGCTGCTGCTCTGCGGCTGCGCCGGCCCGCAACAGAAATCGCTGTACGGCTGGGGCAACTACCAGGACCAGCTCTACGATCACTTCAAGACCGACGGCAACGGCAAGGAACAGCAGATCGCCGCACTGGAAGAGAACCTGCAAAAGATCCGCTCCCGTGGCGAGGCCGTGCCGCCGGGCTACCACGCCCACCTCGGCCTGCTGTACGCCGCCATTGGCAAGGAAGACCAGCTGGTCCAGGAGCTTCAGACCGAAAAATCGCTGTTCCCGGAGTCGACACCGTACATGGATTTCCTCATGCGCAACTACAAGAAGGGAGTCACCAAATGATGACCGGCAAATTCAAGGTGGCCGCCGCCCTGCTGCTGGCCCTGCTGGCCAGCGGTTGCGCCACCCAGCAGAAACCCCATGACTACACCGAGTTCAGGGCGGCCCGTCCGGCCTCCATCCTGGTGCTGCCGCCGGTGAACAGTTCCTCGGAAGTGATCGCGCCCTACGGCATGCTGTCACAGGCCACGCTGCCGCTGGCCGAGTCGGGCTACTACGTGATCCCGGTGGCGCTGGCGGCCGAGACCTTCAGGCAGAACGGCCTGGATAACGCTCCTGAGATCCACCAGCTGCCCGTACAGAAGCTGCGCCAGATCTTCGGCGCCGATGCCGCCCTGTACATCGACGTCACCACCTATGGCACCGCCTACCAGGTCATCAAGAGCGAGACGGTGGTATCGGCGGACGCCAAGCTGATCGACCTGCGCTCGGGCAAGCTGCTGTGGGAGGGTTCGGCGACCGCCTCCAGTGCGGAGCAGCAACAGAACTCCGGTGGCGGCCTGGTGGGGATACTGCTCTCGGCGGTGCTCAACCAGATCATCAGCACCAGCACCGATGCCAGCTACAAGATGGCCGGGCTGACCAGCGCGCGCCTGTTGCGTGCGGGCGGCCAGAATGGCCTGCTGCACGGCCCGCGTTCACCGCAGTACCAGAAGGACTGATCCGCGCCCCGCCCCCCCCATGCCTGGCGGCGATGCAGGAGCAGGGACCAACGCCGCTGCGCAATCGTGCCAGCGGCGTTTTTCCTTCCGCTTCAAGCGCCTGCGAGCTGGTATTTCCTGATCTTGTCGTAGAGCGTCTTCCTGGGAATGCCTAGCCGCTCGGCCGCAGCCGCCACACTGCCCTCGCTGTCCTTGAGGGCTGCGGCAATCAGGCCGGCCTCGAAGTTTTCCACCTGCTCGGGCAGCGGCAGCAGTGCCGGCGCACCTGCCGGGCGGCCCGCCGTGGCGATCTGCTCCACCCCCAGCACCCAGCGGTCGGCGAAGTTGCGCAGCTCGCGCACATTACCCGGCCAGTCACGCTGCTGCCACTGCTGCATCTGCGCGGTGCTCCACGGCGGTACCTCGCGCCGGTAGCGCACCGATGCCGCCTGGCAGAAATGCGCCAGCAGCAGGGGAATATCCTCGCTGCGCTGGTTCAGCGCCGGCAGGTCGATCGAGACCACGCCGATGCGGTAATACAGGTCTTCGCGGAACTGGCCCTCGCCGGCCAGCTTCAACAGGTCGGCCTTGCTGGCCGCCACCACGCGGCAATCGATGGCGACCGACTCGTTGCCCCCCAGGCGCTCCAGGCGGCGCTCCTGCAAGACCCGCAGCAACTTGACCTGCAGGGCCAGCGGCATGCTCTCGATCTCATCGAGGAAGAGCGTGCCGCCATCGGCATATTCGAGCTTGCCGATGCGGCGCTTCTGCGCCCCGGTGAAGGCCCCCGCTTCGTGACCGAAGATCTCGCTCTCGAACACCGTCTCCGGCAAGGCGCCGCAATTGAGCGCCACGAAGGGCCCCTTGCGCCCACTGGCCGCATGCAGCTGGCGCGCCACCACTTCCTTGCCGGTGCCGGTCTGGCCGTTGATGAGCCCATCCACATCGGCCGGCCCCAGGCTGCGGATCAGGGTGCGCACGCGTTCGATGGCGCCCGACTGGCCCACCAGCGGCGGCAGTTCCGGGTTGTGCGCCCAGGCTTCGCGCAGGCGGCGGTTTTCCAGCACCAGGCTGCGTTTTTCCTGGGCGCGCAGGGCGATGTCGAGCAGGTCGTCGGAGCTGAACGGCTTTTCCACGAAATCGTAGGCGCCGGCGCGCATGGCATCCACAGCCATGGCCACGTCGCCGTGGCCGGTCACCACGATCACCGGCAGGTCGGCATCGATGCTGACCACGCGCTCCAGCACATCCAGGCCAGACAGACCCGGCAAGCGCACATCGGTCACCACCACGCCGGGGAAATCGCGCCCCAGCAAGGGCAGGGCCTGCTCGGCGCTGGCGCAGGCGGTCACGGCAAAGCCGCCCAGTTCCAGCGCCTGCGCCGTGGCCAGGCGCACCGCCTGTTCATCCTCGATCAGAATGGCGCTGCAAGCGCCGCTATGCTTGTCCATCAGGTCTCCGTTTTGGCAAGCGGCAGGCGCACCACGAACTCGGCGCCACCGCCTTCATGATTATGGGCGCTCAACTGGCCGTTCATCGCCTGCACGATGGACGACGAGATCGCCAGTCCCAAGCCCAGCCCCTTGCTGGAAGACTTGGTGGTAAAGAAGGGTTCGAACAGGTGCGGCGCCACCTCGTCGGCAATGCCGGCGCCGGAGTCGCGGATGCGCACCACGGCCTGCTGGCGCGGCTGGTCCACTTCCAGCACCACGCAGACGCAGCGGGTCGGGGATTCTTCCACCGCATCCAGGGCATTGCGCAGCAGGTTGATCAAGACCTGCTCGGTACGCACCACGTCGCCGGTGACATGGGCCGCCTCGCGGATATCGATGCGGATGCTCGCCCCCAGATGCTGGAAGTCGCTGTTGAGCAGCAAGGCCGAGGCCTCGATGGCCTGGCGCAGGTCCACCGTCACGACCGCCTCGCCGCTCTTGCGGGCAAATCCCTTCAACTGCGCGATGATCTTGCCCATGGTGGCGCTGGCGCTGCTGATGTATTGCAGGTTCTCGGCCACCTGGGCGGTCTGGCCGCGCGCCAGGAACTTCACCGAATTGTCGGCAAAGGCGCGGATGGCTGCCAGTGGCTGGTTCAGCTCATGCGTCACCCCGGCCGCCATCTGGCCCAGCATGGCCAGCTTGCCGGCCTGGACCAGCTCGTCCTGGGTGGTCCGCAGGAGACTCTCGGTCTGCTGCAGCTTCTCGTACTTGGCGGCGATGGCCTGGTTGGCGGCGGTGAGTTCACCGGTGCGCTGGGCGATCTTCTGGTCCAGCTCCTCGGCAGCACGGCGCAGCGCATCGCGCGACTCCAGGCGTTCCTGCAGCCGGCGGCGGTGCTGGTACCAGGCCAGCAGCGAAATGGCCAGCGCCACCATCGCCAGGGCCGCCGCCATGGTCGAGAGCATGGCCGTGCGCTGCATGCGCGCATGCGAAGGGAACAGCATCAGTTGCCAGCCCAGCCGCCCCACCGGCCGCGATACATGGGTGCCGAAGCCGCGCTGCAAGGCCGGCGGCAGGGCCGAGACCGGCGTGATCGGCTGGTCCGCATACTGGTGGGTGCCGGCCAGCTCCTGCTGGGCTGGCACGCTCAGTGCCTGCAGGCTGTGGTACTTCCATTCGGGCCGGTTGCTCAGGAACACCACGCCACCGGCGTCGGTGAGGGTGATCGGGTCTTCGCTGCTGCTCCAGGTGTGCTCGAACTCGGCCAGGTCGACCTTGACCACCATCACGCCGATGGGCAGGTCGCCATCGGCCTGGTCCTGGCGACGATAGATGGGCTGGGCGATGAAGTAGCCGGGCTCGCTGGAGACATTGCCGATGCCGTAGAAGCGCCCCGCCCTGCCCTCCACCGCCTGGCGGAAATAGGGACGGAAACCGAAGTCGCGCCCGACATAGCTGAATTCCTCGTCCCAGTTGCTGGAGGCCAGCGTGAGGCCATGGCGATCGAGCATGAAGATGTTCACCGCCCGCGACTGCTGCTGGATGATCTTGAAGGCGCGGTTGAGGCGATCCACCGCCTGCGCATCCTCGGGATGCTGCAGTACCTGGCGCACATCGGACTGGAAACCCAGCGCAAAGGGCAAGGCTTCGTACTTCTGCAGGAT
>JAFAMT010000154.1 GCA_019233085.1 Herbaspirillum sp. | reverse complement strand
TGCTGATCCCGTTTGTCGACCAGTTCGTCAAGACGGTGCAGCCGAAGGAAAAGAAGATCATCGTCGATTGGGGCATGGATTACTGACTGCGGTCAGTTTTTTCATTTCCGGATCCGGTGCGATCAAGAGATTCAAGAGATACCAGGAAATGGAGGCGTGATGCAGTTTGATGTCGTCACTCTGTTTCCCGAGATGTTTGCGGCGCTGACGCAGTCCGGCATCACCCGCCGGGCGCTGGAGCAGAAGCGCTGGGGCTTGTCGTTGTGGAATCCGCGTGAATTCACGACCGACAACCACCGTACCGTGGATGACCGGCCTTATGGCGGCGGTCCCGGCATGGTGATGCTGGCCAAGCCGCTGCAGGCTGCCATCGAGGCGGCGCAGCAGCGCCAGCAGGAGCTGGGCCTGGCCAGGCCGCGCGTGATCTACCTGTCGCCGCAGGGCGCACCGCTCACGCATGAGCGAGTGGTGCGGCTGTCGCAGGACAGTGGGGCCGTGTTGCTGTGTGGACGCTACGAAGCGATCGACCAGCGCCTGCTCGACAAGTGCGTGGATGAAGAAATCAGCATCGGCGATTTCGTCCTCTCAGGAGGCGAATTGCCGGCCATGGCACTGATGGATGCGGTCATCCGTCTCTTGCCGGGTGCGCTCAATGACAGCGCCTCGGCAGTAGAAGACAGCTTCGTCAATGGATTGCTGGATTCGCCGCACTATACGCGGCCGGAAGTCTACGAAGGTGAGCCGGTGCCCCCCATCCTGTTGGGTGGACACCACGCCGAGATCCAGAAATGGCGTCGGCAGCGCGCACTGGAGGCGACCCTGGCCAAGCGTCCGGACCTGATCGTGAAGGCCCGCCAACAGGGCCTGCTGAGCAAGGCCGATGAAAAGTTCTTGAACGGTTTGCCGCAGTAGTGTCGGCAGGCCGTGGATGTCCCTAAAACCGGGATATCGGTAACGAAGTCGTACCAAGCAGTACCGCCGGCACAGCGATGCGCCGGCACCGTGCAGCGGCCTGGCCGCTGCGTTTGAAACCCCATCCTCTACCGGGCCACACAATCAGCCTTCGGGCAAGGGCGCCGGCAAGATGGTTACAGGAGCAAAAAATGGATCTGATCCAGCAACTCGAGCAAGAAGAGATCGCGCGTCTCTCCAAGAACATCCCCGATTTCGCCCCCGGCGACACCGTGATCGTCAGCGTCAACGTGGTTGAAGGCACCCGCAAGCGTGCCCAGGCCTACGAAGGCGTCGTGATCGCACGTCGTAACCGTGGTCTGAATTCCAACTTCATCGTTCGCAAGATCTCGTCCGGTGAAGGCGTTGAGCGTACCTTCCAGCTGTACTCGCCGCTGATCGCTTCGATCGAAGTCAAGCGTCGTGGTGACGTGCGTCGCGCCAAGCTGTACTACCTGCGCGAACGTTCGGGCAAGTCGGCACGTATCAAGGAAAAGCTGCCCAGCCGCGCTGCAAAGGCTGCTGCTGCAGAGTAATTGGCTGCATGCTGATGCGTCAGGAAAAGGGGTGTCTCAGGACGCCCCTTTTTCGTTTCTGCACCGCTTGCTCCCATTGTTCCTTTGCTCCCATTGCTCCGATATGGAATCTGTTTTTGTCCCATACTCACGCTGTCAACGATTAACCGAAAGCTGAAGCGAACCTACCGTGGCCAGTTTCGATCCCGTCACCCTGCCTGTGGATGCCATCGCCGGCGAGAGCGCGCTGGAGGCGCAGCGCTTGAACGCCGACTGGCTGCGCCGCCGCTTCGCCGATCCGCCGCGCTGGGAGCCCGAGCACAGCGGTGACCAGATGGCGCGCATGGCCGAGGCCAAGGGGCGCTTTCGCCTGGCGTCGGTATTGATCCCGATCGTGCTGCGCGAGCAGGGGATGACGGTGCTCTTCACGCGGCGTACCGCCGATCTGAAGGACCATGCCGGGCAGATCAGCTTCCCTGGCGGTCGTCGCGAAGACTACGACAGCTCGGCCATCGATACTGCCCTGCGCGAGACCGAAGAAGAAATCGGCCTGGACCGCCAGCACGTGGAAGTGATCGGTTCGCTGCCGGACTACTTCACCGGCACCGGCTATCGCGTCACCCCCGTGGCCGGCCTGATCCAGCCGCCCTTCGAGGCTGTCGGCGACCCGCGTGAGGTGGCCGAGATCTTCGAGGTGCCGCTGGCTTTCCTGATGGATGGCGTGAACCACCAGCGCCGTTCGGTGGAGCTGCCTCACCCCGTAGGGCGGCGCAGCTTCTACACCATGCCCTATGAACAATATTTCATCTGGGGCGCCACAGCGGGCATGTTGCGTAACCTCTTCCATTTCCTGCGCAGCTGAGTCTGCGGGCGGATGTTGGAAATATCCGACGCAATGTCGTTGTTAGTGTTCAAATAAGTAAAAATCCGTGACATTGCGCTGTTGACCTTGGTCAACGAATCAATTGTTTGATTCCCATCTGGCACTGCGCTATCGTACCGGCTATAGAGACCCCTAAGGCTGCTTGATGACATTTCTTTCCATTCTCTTTGCGCTGTTAATCGAACAACTCAAACCACTGCGTGCAGACAATCCGGTTTATGCATCGATCAAGTCTTTTGCCGCCACGATAGAAGGCTGGTTCAATGCCGGTCATGCCCATCATGGCCGCCTGGGCTGGGCGGTGATGGTGGGAGCGCTGACCGTGCCGGTGGCGCTGGTCTATTGGCTGCTGCTGCATGTGAGCCTGGTGGGTGCCTTTGCCTGGAACGTGCTGGTGGTGTACCTGACGCTGGGTTTCCGCCATTACAGCCACTACTTCAGCTCCATCCAGCTGGCCCTGAACACCGGCGACGAGATGACCGCGCGCAGCCTGCTGGCTGAATGGATCAAGCAGGACACCACCGGCATGGACGTGAGCGAGATCTCGCGCATTGCCTCCGAGCGCGCCCTGATCACCACGCATCGCCATGTCTTTGGCGTGTTCTTCTGGTTCCTGATGCCGGCGGGGCCGGCGCTGGCGGTGATGTACCGTGTCGCCGAATACCTCTCGCGCGCCTGGAACGAACCCGATCACATGAAGTTCGAGGCCTTCGGCCGCTTTGCCGCCCGTGCCTTCTACTGGATCGACTGGATCCCGGCGCGACTGACGGCGGCAGCCTTTGCCGTGGTCGGCAATTTCGAGGATGCCATCTACGCCTGGCGCAATTTCGCCAGCCGCTGGGATGACGAAGCCGCCGGCATCATCCTGGCCGCCGGTGGCGGTGCCATGGGCGTGCGCTTTGGCACCGAGAAGGAGGCCGCCGCCGGCATCATCCTGCCGGCCGATGCCGCCACCGTGGACTCGATGCCGGAAGAAACCGATGGCCTGCCTGGCGATACACCCTCGCCGCGCACCCTGCAAAGCACCGTGGGCCTGGTATGGCGGGCCTTGTTGCTGTGGATGTTCCTGTTGCTGCTGCTGTCGGTGGCAGTGTGGATGGGCTAGGCCGGGGCGGTCTTGCAACAGCGGGCTCAGGCCCGCTTTGTTTTTGGGGTACGCGTTTGCCGCCAACCCGGTATACTTCGGCCTTCACATCACCAAGATCGCATCCCGCTGAAGCAGCATGGAAATGTTGTCGGCAGGCATGAGCGACGCAGTGCTGGAAAGCGCAATGTGGCGCGATGTGGCGCAACGCACGCAGGAAGGGCTGGAGGCGAGGAGACCGGTAGAAGCCAAGTCTTCTATAAGATATAATACTCAACACCGCAGGCACCCACGCAGACTTTCTGCGCAGGCACCGCGGAATCCAGGGCTCCGGTCTCAAGAGGACGGGGCATTCGGTTGCAAGCGCTTTAGAAGAACTGCACGTATGGCTGATCCCATCAAACCCGCAAACGCACCGGCAAAAGAATTCATCATCCTTGGCAAGACCTCGGATGGCCGGCAGTTCCGCCCCAGCGACTGGGCGGAGCGCCTGTGCGGCGTGATGTCGTGTTTCCGCCCCGAAGGCAGTGGCGGACGCAACGCCCACCTGAAGTATTCGCCCTACGTGCTGCCCACCCATATCGATGGCGTGCGCTCGGTGGTGGTCAACGAGGCCCTGCGCGAGCTGGAGCCGCTGGCCTATCACTTCGTGGTCAACTTCGCCAAGGACAACGACCTGCAGGTAGTCGAGGCCTGTATCCTGCCCGATTCACCCAAGGAGCAGAAGGGCTCCTGAGCCTGATGCCGCCGCACTCGTCATTCCTAGCGGCCGCCCTGTGGCGGCCCGCGAGAACCCCTCGCACGATCGCCAGCCATCTTGCCGTTCGCTCCAGCGGACGGTCCCGCCAGCAGTTACACTCTGTATTTCCAGTCACTCCCGAGGCTTTGCCGTTCGCCTGTCGCCAGGGCTGCCAGGGATCATCGGGCCGTTTTCGGCCGTCATATCACGGAGAACCAGCATCATGAACCACCGCATGGAGCGCGATACCTTTGGCTTGATCGAAGTCCCGGCCGATCGCTTGTGGGGCGCCCAGACCGAGCGCTCGCTGCATCACTTCCACATTTCCACCGAACGCATGCCGGCCGAGCTGATCGTGGCGCTGGCGGCGGTCAAGCGTGCCTGTGCCTCGGTCAACCGCGACCTGGGCAAGCTCGACGGCAAGAAGGCCGAGGCCATCATCGCCGCCGCCGACGAGGTCATCGCCGGCCGTCATCCGCAGGAGTTTCCGCTGTCGGTATGGCAGACCGGCTCGGGCACGCAGAGCAACATGAACATGAACGAGGTGCTGGCGAACCGCGCCTCCGAACTGCTAGGCGGGGTACGCGGCGAGGACCGTCTGATCCATCCCAATGACGATGTCAATCGCGGCCAGTCCTCCAACGACATCTTCCCGACCGCGATGCACGTGGCGGCCTGCATGGCGGTGGCGACCCACCTGATCCCGGCGATCCACAAGTTGCGCGACACGCTGGGCGAGAAATCGACCCGCTTCGCCGACATCGTCAAGATCGGCCGCACCCACCTGCAGGACGCCACGCCGCTGACGCTGGGTCAGGAGTTCTCGGGCTATGTGGCCCAGCTGGAGCATGCCGAGACCGCCGTCATCACCACCCTCAATGCCCTCTCCGAACTGGCCGCCGGCGGCACCGCCGTGGGCACCGGCCTGAACGCCCACCCGGAATTCGGCGAGCGTGTCGCCGCCGAGCTGGGCAAGTATTTCGGTTTCCCCTTCAAGACCGCGCCCAACAAGTTTGCCGCGCTGGCCGGCCATGATGCGCTGGTGGCGTCCCACGGTGGCCTGAAGACCCTGGCTGCGGCGCTGATGAAGATCGCCAACGACGTGCGCTGGCTGGCTTCCGGCCCGCGTTCGGGGCTGGGCGAGATCACCATCCCCGAGAACGAACCGGGCAGCTCCATCATGCCCGGCAAGGTCAATCCGACCCAGTGCGAGGCGCTGACCATGCTGTGTGCGCAGGTATTCGGCAACGATGTGGCGCTCAATATCGGTGGCGCCAGCGGCAACTTCGAGCTCAACGTGTTCAAGCCGCTGATCATCCACAACTTCCTGCAGAGCGTGCGCCTGCTGGCCGATGGCATGGCCAGCTTCGAGGAGCATTGCGCGCGCGGCATCGAGGCCAATCACACCCGTATCGCCGACCTGATGGAAAAGTCGCTCATGCTGGTGACCGCACTGGCGCCGCATATCGGCTATGACAAGGCCGCCAAGATCGCCAAGCAGGCCCACCACGACGGCACCACCCTGAAGCAGGCGGCGCTGGCGCTGGGTTATGTGACCGAGGAACAGTTTGTCGAGTGGATCAAGCCGGAGCAGATGACGCGGCCCGGCTGATTCATGCTAAGATTCACGCGTTGCAGGGGCGCTGGACACTTTTGAGTTACCCAGGACTGCATCCCGAAACGGCCTTGAAAAAGGCCGTTTTGCGTTTCTGGCGGGTCTATTTCGATGTCTCCGGCGGTTTGATATGGTCACCGCGCGGGATGGTCGAGAAGAGTTCTGCCTTCGGACGTCGGGCACTCAGTTCCAACACCGCGAGATCATGGACATGATTGCCGTATCCGTCTTCCCTGGCCCGTGGATTGCGTAGTGCCGTCATCTTCCTGGTCGGCACAAATTCCGATTCAGCGTGCAGGGCGCTGGCGATCTGCGTCAGCATGTCCTCGATCGAATAGCCGTCGCCCCGACGGCTGGCATGAAGGTGCCGACCCAGGAACAGGATTTCCGGATCCTGGAGTATCGGCAGGCTTTCTTGTGCGCGATAGGCATTGATGGCCTGCCATTGCGTGGAGGTCAGCGACCCTATGGGGATTACGCTGACGCGTTCGCCGTTGGCAATGCGCTGAAGATTCAAGCTGATGAGGGAAAGACTGTCGATGTAGAGCGGCATGGATGGTCGGAGTGGCGAAAATTCCCTCGCGGAAATTATATCGACCAGACATGCGGGACTTGGCAGTCCCTCCTGCGTGCGTAAGCAGAATTCCCATGCTTTTCGAATCAAATCGAAGTGCTCCGCGGATGGACCGCTGCATGCGCCAATCCCTTGATTGCAAAGCCTTTTCAGCCCCATGTATAACAATATTTAATTGGGTTACGAATTGAAACAACTCAGGCTTTCCCAATAGCCCCGGCGTATATTTCCTTCATGCGTCAGAGGGACCTGCAAGCCGCGCCGGGAAACGATTTCCGGCTGATCAGGCGTCTGCAAGCCATCCTCCTGGCAAGAAAACGAGACACTCCCAAAGGCAATAACATGAAGAAACTTGCGGCAATCAGCGTCTGCGGCATGCTGGCCGTGGCCGGCCTCGTAGCCAGTGCGTCGGCGTATGCACACGGACACTTCTATGGCGGCGTGGTGATCGGCGGACCGATCTGGGTGCCACCTCCGGTCTACTATCCGCCGCCAGTCTACGTGGAGCGCATCCCCCCGCCGGTGTACGTGGAGCAGCCGCGCCAGGATTACTGGTACTACTGCCAGGAAACCAGGTCCTATTACCCCTATGTGCAAAGCTGCCCCAGCCCCTGGATGAAGGTGGTGCCCAACACCGTGCCCGGCGTGCCGGGTGCGCCGCCACCCCGGTAAGCGGGTCTGCTGCGGTAACGACCAGGACATAACGCCATGCCGCTGCATGCGGCGCAAAGGAAACAACGTGAAACCGATCTACAAGACTGCCGCCACCGTCTCCGCCGTGGGCGCCATGCTGGTGCTGGGTGGCTGTGTGAGCGTGCCGACCGGGCCGTCGGTGATGGCCATGCCGGGCAAGGACAAGAGCTACGAGCAGTTCCGCGCCGATCAGCAGCAATGCCAGCAGTACGCCCAGGAGGCCATCGGCGGCCAGGCCGCGCAGACGCAGAACAATGCCGCCAACAGTGCCGCCGTCGGCACGGCCGTGGGGGCGGTGGCCGGTGCACTCATCGGTGCCGCCTCGGGCAATGCCGGGGCCGGCGCGGCCATCGGTGCGGGTGGTGGCTTGCTGGTGGGCAGCGCCGCCGGCAGCAATGCCGCCGCCGGGGGCAATTATTCGATGCAGCAGCGCTACGACATGACCTATACCCAGTGCATGTACAGCAAGGGCAACCAGGTCCAGCAACCGGTCCAGACCACCACGGTCTATACCTATCATCCGCGCCGTTACTACTATTACGACGCACCGCCGCCTCCGCCACCCGGTTACTATGGCCCGGCTCCGGCGTACTACGGCCCGCCGCCGGGCGCCTACTGAGACCGCGCCAGGGCGAGCAGGGAACCGCATCTCCGGATGCGGTTTTTTATTGGCTTAAAAGTCCGATGCGGTGCAACATCCGGGCCGCGTGGTGCTATACTGCGGCCCATGCTTTTGCCCAATCAACTTGCGAAAACCCAGCATTGGTGGCGCGCCTGAACGAGGCGGCCCGTTTTCACACAGCTTGACCATGTGATGCCGCCGGTTCCGGTGGCATTGTTTTTCCCGCTTCGGACCGGCTGCATTCCAGACAGATTAACGATCAGGAATGACCATGTCTTCGAACGCCACTAGTTCCGCCTCCAGCACCACCGCTTCCACCTTGCCCGTCGTCCTGACTGGCGATCGTCCTACCGGCCCGCTGCACCTGGGCCACTACATCGGTTCCCTCAAGTCGCGCGTGGCGCTGCAGGAGAGCTCGCGCCAGTTCCTGCTGCTGGCCGACACGCAAGCCATGACCGACAACGTCGGCCGCCACCAGAAGGTCACCGACAACGTGCTCGAAGTCGCGCTGGACTACCTGGCGGTGGGCATCGATCCCGAGAAGTCGACCATCTTCATCCAGTCCCAGGTGCGGGAACTGTACGAGCTGTCGATGGTGTTGCTGAACCTGGTGACGGTGTCGCGCCTGGAGCGCAACCCGACCATCAAGGAAGAGATCCGCCTGCGTGGCTTCGAGCGCGACATCCCGGCCGGTTTCCTGACCTATCCGGTCAGCCAGGCCGCCGACATCACCGCCTTCAAGGGCCAGCTGGTACCGGTAGGCAGCGACCAGTTGCCCATGATCGAGCAGACCAATGAACTGGTGCGCAAATTCAACGCCACCGTGGATCGCGAAGTGCTGGTGGAGTGCAAGGAAGTGCTCTCCGAGACTGGCCGCCTGCCGGGCATCGACGGCAAGGCCAAGATGAGCAAGTCGCTGGGCAATTCCATCGCCCTGGGCGCCACGCCCGCCGAGATCAAGCAGGCCGTGCACCGCATGTACACCGATCCCAACCACCTGCGCGTGGACGATCCGGGCCAGGTCGAGGGCAACGTGGTGTTCACCTTCCTGGATGCCTTCGACCCCGACCGCGACGCCGTGGCCGAACTGAAGGCCCATTACACCCGCGGTGGCCTGGGCGACAGCGTCGTCAAGCGCCGCCTGGAAGGCATCCTGCAGGAACTGCTGGAGCCCATCCGCACCCGCCGCGAGGAATTCGCCAAGGACCGTGGCGAAGTGCTGGCCATCTTGAAGCGCGGTACCGAGCGTGCCAGTGCGGTGGCCGCGCAAACCATGGCCGAGGTCAATGCCGCGTTGGGCCTGAACTACTTCGGCTGAAGCCGGCCGCATCAAAGGAAAACCGCCGCATTCCGTGAGGGATGCGGCGGTTTTTTCATGCCTGCGGACGATGTCAGCGTGCCTTGGACGGCGTCATCTGCGGCAACTCCAGCGCCACCTCCAGCCCACCCTCGGCCAGGTTGCGCAGGCGCAGGTAGCCATGATGGTTCTCGACGATGTTGCGGGCAATCGTCAAGCCCAGGCCGGTGCCACCGGTGTCGCGCGAACGCGAGGTCTCCAGGCGGTAGAAAGGCTCGAAGACCGCTTCCAGCGCATCCTCGGGAATGCCCGGCCCCTGGTCGCGGATGCGGATGAGGATCTTCTGCTGTTCCAGCGCGATGCTCACCCGCGCCAGCTGGCCATATTTGCAGGCATTGTCGATCAGGTTGGTGAGGCAGCGCCGCAGCGCCCCCGGCTGGGCCATGACGAAGGCGCGCGTGCTGCCTTCGAGGGTGACGTCCTGGCCGGCATCGGCGGCGTCGGCGCAGACGCTGTCGAGCAGGGAATCGATGTCCAGGGCCTGGATCTTCTCGGACGAATCCATGCTGCGCGCCAGCTCCAGGCCCTCGCGCACCATCCCATGCATCACGCCCAGGTCATCGATGAGCTTTTGCTGCAGCTCGACATCGCTCACTTTCTCCAGGCGCAGGCGCATGCGCGTCAGCGGCGTCTGCAGGTCATGCGTGATGGCCGCCAGCATGTGCGTGCGATGCTGGATCTGGCGGCGGATGCGCCCCTGCATGGCATTGAAAGCGTGGGCCGCCTGGCGGATCTCGGTGGGGCCGGTCTCGGCCAGCGGCGCGTGGTCGATATCGCTGCCCAGGCGCGAGGCGGCCTGGGCCAGTTGGCGGATGGGGCGGGTCGCCATGCGCGCCACCAGCCAGGCCAGCAGGGCGATCAGGGTCAGGAACAGGATGAGGTATTGCGGCCCGAACACCCCACCCGGGCCTCCGCGTCCCCGCAGCGCCGGCGGCTCGCCCGGCTGGTGCAGGCGCAGGCGCATCAGCGTCTGGTCGTGCAGGCTGACATAGATCACCCGGCAGGTCTCGCGGCGCGCTCCGTGGCCATCCTCCTGGCCTTCGCGGCGCAAGGGCGGGCATTCGGTCTCGCGCTGCACGGCGACCCTGCGGTCTTCGCCCAGGCGCGCCTGCAGCATGTCGATCAGCGCAGCACCGCTGTCGCTGGTACCGACGGCATCATTCATGTCCTCCACGATGCGCGCTTCGAAGCCGAAATTGCTCGCTGCCTGCAAGACGATGGGGCGCTGCGGTGGCGGGATATCGTCGACCGCCTGCACGATCTGCTCGACCCGGTCGGCCAGGTGCTGCAGGCGCAGCTCGCGCAGGCTGCTGCGGCGCTCATTGCCGGCCAGCCAGGTGGTGGCCAGGATGGATACCGCAATGCCTGCCAGCAGCAGCACGAAGATACGGTTGCCGATGGAGCCCAGGAGATCCCTCATGTCGGGCGGCCCGCGCTCTCGGTGCTGACGGTGGTGGCCAGCACATAGCCTTCGCTGCGCACGGTCTTGATGATGGTGGGGGTGCGGGCGTCATCGCCCAGCTTCTGGCGCAGGCGGCTGATCTGGATATCGACCGAGCGGTCGAAGGGATCGGACTCGCGCCCCTGGGTCAGTTCCAGCAGCTGGTCGCGGTTGAGGACCCGATTGGGATGGTCGAGGAAGACCTTGAGCAGGCGGAATTCGGCGCCCGAGAGCGCTACCACCACACCGTCCTTGTTCACCAGGTGGCGCGCGGTCAGGTCCAGGGTCCAGCCGGCAAAGCGCATGGCGGCCACATCGGGCTGCGCCATGTTGGGCGGCAGCGCCTGGGTGCGGCGCAGGACACTGCGGATGCGGGCGAACAGTTCGCGCGGTTCGAAGGGCTTGGACAGGTAGTCGTCGGCACCCATTTCCAGGCCCAGGATGCGGTCCAGCGGCTCGCCGCGTGCCGTCAGCATGATCACCGGCACGCTGGAGGTGGCGCGCAGCGTGCGGCACAGGGTCAGGCCGTCTTCGCCCGGCAGGGTCAGGTCCAGCACGATCAGGTCGACCCGGGATTCTTCCAGGACCCGTCGCATCTCCACGCCATTGGTGGCCGTCAGGGTGCGCAGGCCGTTGCTGTCCAGGTATTCGGCCAGCAGGGTGCGGATGTCGCGGTCATCATCGACCACGAGGATGTGAGTAGTTGTATCCATGAGCCGCATTATGCCGAACTTGTCCTGCCATGGCGGGCGGATTTGTATCGGGGCTTAACAAGCTGCGAGGAAGAAATAAAACGATACCCGGCAGGCCCCGGAATATACAAAACGATACAAATGACGCCACAGGGGAAAAACTGGCGATACACGCGGCCGGTTTAATGGGAACCGTGCAAAGACAGCACATCGCTGTGCAGACAGCACCCAACGAAAGGAGCATCACATGTTGAAATTCAAGACCCGCATCCTGGCTGGCATCGCCGCCGTGAGCCTGACCGCCGTGACCGTGGCCGCCATGGCCCAGATGCCGCCGGACGGCCCGCAAGGCCGCGCTCCCAGCCCCGAGCAGATCGCCAGGTTCGAGCAGATGCGCGCCAAGCACCAGGCCGAGTTGCACGACAAGCTCAAGATCACATCATCCCAGGAAGCCGGCTGGAAGCTCTTCCTTGATAAGACCCGTCCGGCCCCGATGGACCCGGCCGCCCGCCCCAGCAAGGATGAGTGGGCCAAGCTCTCCACCCCGGAGCGCCTGGACAAGAAGCTGGACCTGATGCGCAAGCGCGAGGCCTTTGCCGAGCAGCGCGTGGCGGCCACCAAGGAGTTCTACGCGACCCTGTCGCCAGAGCAGCAGAAGACCTTCGACGCCGAATTCGCCAAGATGGAGCGTCATCGCTGGGAGCACATGCGCCATGGCGAGCGCAAGGGCCCGCCGCATGATGGCAAGCCGGCGCCTGACGGCGCCGCGGCCAAGTAATCCTCCAGGCAGCAGTCGTGCGCCGGTGACTGTAGCGGCGGCGACTCACCCCAGACAGCCCTGCGCTGACCGCGCAAGGCTGTTTTTGTTGGCACCGCGCCAGAGAGCTGGGTACACTGCCTGCCAGCCTGGAAATAGATGTGACATTGTTGTAAGGCTGTAATGATTTTCAGAGAGAATAGCGGAGGGCGGCCGGCAGCATTGGCCGCCTTCCCGTATGCTTTCGCGTTTCCGCTTCGGTGCTTGCGCCTGGCACGCCCATGACAGCGTCAAGAACAGCGTCAAATAGCCGCGTCAAATTGCAGCGCGGGCGGGAACGGACAAGACGCTACCGCAGATACATCGTCTTATTGATCGGCAGGGCCGGCATCGGCCTGTCCACGTGATTGGTTCCTTGGTTTTCCTGACATGACAAATACTCCAACTCCCGGGCAGCACTCTCCTTCCAATCCGACTTCCCGGGGCAGCGTGCTACGGCGCTGGTGGTTC
>JAFAMT010000077.1 GCA_019233085.1 Herbaspirillum sp. | reverse complement strand
GTGGTCTCGTCGAAGCAGACACGGGCGCGCGAGGCCAGGATCTGCGCCGAGGAAATCCCCGGCAGGGTTTCCACGCGGTGGCCGCAGGCGCGCTCCACGCGTTCCAGGTACTGGAATCCGCTGAAGTGGATGTCGCCCATGAAGACCACCACGCAACGCTTGCCGGCGTGGTGCAGGGCCGCCACCTCGTCGAGCTTGGCGACCTGGTCGCGGTAGCCCATGAGCACCACCTGGGCGCTGGACGGGATCAGGTCCTTGACCACATCGACCACGGCATTGAAGCCGGCCACGACGTCGGCGTTGCGGATCAGTTCGGCACCACGCAGGGTAAGGTAGGAATGGTCGCCGGGGCCGGCGCCTATGCAGATGATCATTGTCAGTCCTTTCAGCGCGCGCCTAGCTGCGCGCGCACGGTCAACGCCAGGGCGTCGCCGGTCAATTGTTCCAGGGTCAGGCAAGGCGCACCCAGCACCTCGGCCAGTTGGGCCGCGCGGCCCAGGCGCAGGTAGCCGGCTTCGGTGTCGAGCACCAGCGCCGGCACGCCTTGTGCGGCTAGCACGGCAGCGCCCTCCAGCGTCTGTTGCCACGGATCGCCCTGGCTACCGGGCAGGGCCACGTTGGCGCGGCCGTCCGAGAGGATCACCAGCAGCGGTGGTGCATCCTGTAGTGCGGATTGTTGCAGCATCTGTGCGGCCAGTTGCAGCGCGTGCGGCAAGGGAGTGCGCCCGCCGGTGGGCAGTTCGCGCAGGCCCTGTTCGGCCAGATCGGCGCTGCGGGTCGGTGCCAGCAACAGCTCGGCCTGCTCGCCCCGGAAGGCGATCACGGCCAGCTGGTCGCGGCGCTGGTAGGCGTCGGTCAGCAGGGCCAGCACTGCCCCCTTGACCGCTTCCATGCGCCGCTGCGCGGCCATCGAGCCGGAGGCATCGACCACGAAGACGATCAGGTTGGCGCCGCGCCCGCTGCGCACCTGGCGATGCAGGTCGGCACGGGTGAGCGTCAATTGGGTGCTGTCCTCGCCGGCCAGTGCGCCTCGCAGGGCGGCGCTGCGCAACGTCGCACCCACCGCCAGGCGGTCGGGATTGGCGTCGGGCACGGCGCGCAATGCGCTGCCGCGGCTGGCATCGGCCACGGCGCTGCGGCGACCGCTGGCGCTGGCAGCCGATGTGTTGGGCGTGGCGGCCACGCTGATCTTGCGGGCTGCGCCAGTGGCGGCGACGGCGAAGGTCTGTTGGCCGCCCTCGCCTTGTTCGTCTTGTTGCTGCTCTTGTTGCTGCTCTTGTTGCTGCTCTTGTTGCTCGCCATCCGAGGATTCCGGCGGCGCGGATTGGCTACCCTCATCGCTGTCACCGCTATCCTGCGGCGGCTGCGGCTGGCGCGCCTGATCGACCAGGTCGTCCAGCTTGTCCTGGTCCATGCCGGCCTGCTCGAAGGGCTTGCGGCGACGGCGGTGCGGCAGCACCAGCATGGCGGCGGCGCGCACGTCGTCGGGTGTCACACGCGTACGCGCCTCCAGTGCCGCCAGGGCGCGCGCCGTCTTGTGCATGACGATGTCCGCGCGCAGGCTGGCCACCTCGAATTCGCAGCACAGGTGGCTGATCAGTTCCAGCATGGCGTCGTCCAGGGCGACCTCGGGCAACAGGCGCTGCGCCTGCGCCACCTGGGCGCGCAAGCCCTCCTGCTGTGGCTGCCACTGCGTATTGAAGGCGGCGGGACCAGCCTCATAGGCGATGCGACGGCGCACCACCTCGGCGCGGACCGACTTGTCCGTGGGCGCGGTCACTTCCACCATCAGGCCGAAGCGGTCCAGCAATTGCGGCCGCAGGTCGCCCTCTTCCAGGTTCATGGTGCCGATCAGGGTGAAGCGCGCCGGATGGCTGATCGACAGCCCTTCGCGCTGTACCGAGTTCACGCCCATGGCCGCCACGTCAAGCAGCACGTCCACCAGGTGATCGGCCAGCAGGTTGACTTCATCGATATACAGGATGCCGCGATGGGCCGCCGCCAGGAGGCCCGGCTGGAAGGCGCGCTGGCCGCCCTGCAGGGCTTGCTGCAGGTCCAGCGCACCCAGCACGCGGTCCTCGGTGGCGCCCAGTGGCAGGGTCACGAATGGCACCTCGGCCTCGATGGCTGCGGCGTCCTGCGCGCCATTGCAGACGCTGCAGGCCTGGGCCAGCTGGCCAGGGGCGCAATTGAAGACGCAGCCGCCGATACGGGCAATCGGTGGCAGGACCTGGGTCAGTCCGCGCGCGGCGGTGCTCTTGGCCGTGCCCTTGTCGCCGCGCACCAGCACGCCGCCGATGCCTGGATCGACCGCGCACAGCAGCAGCGCCTCCTTGAGCAGCGGCTGGCCGACGATGGCTGAAAACGGGTAGCCGGTCACGGCATGGTTCATTGCAGGTCCTTGGTGTGTTCGCTGCCGCGCACGGTCTCGCCACGGGCTTCCAGCAGGGTTTCGCTGTGCAGGTAGAGCGCACGCAGGCGCTCCAGCGTCTGCGCGTCGGGTTCCTGCCACATGCCACGGCTGGCGGCTTCCAGCAGGCGCTCGGCAATGGCGTTCTGGGCCCAGGGGTTGGACTCTTCCAGGAACTGGCGCATGGCCGGATCGAAGCCATAGGTCTCGGCCAGTTGCTGGTACATCCAGTCGTCCAGCACCTGGGCGGTGGCATCGTAGCCGAACAGGTAGTCGACGGTGGCCGTCAGTTCCAGCCCACCCTTGTAGCCGTGGCGACGGATGCTGGCCAGCCACTTGGGATTGACCACCCGCGCACGGAACACGCGCAGGGTTTCCTCCTTCAGGTCGCGCACGGCAGCGCGCTGGGGGTCGTGGCTGTCGCCGAAGTAGTGGCGCGGTTGCTGGCCGGACAAGGCGCGGATGGTGGCAATCATGCCGCCATGATATTGCAGGTAGTCGTCGCTATCGAAGATGTCGTGTTCGTGGTTATCCTGGTTGTGCAGGGCCACTTGCACGCCGGCAAGTCGCTGGCGGAAGGCCTCGCGCTGGTCGGCGCCCTGCACCTTGCGGCCATAGGCGAAGCCGCCCCAGTTGATATAGGCCTCGGCGAAGTCGGCCTGGTCTTGCCAGTTCTTTTCCTGGATCAGCGGCAGGATGCCGGCGCCGTAGCTGCCCGGCTTGGCGCCGAAGACCCGGTAGGACGCCTGGGCCGCCGCCTCGGCCTGGCCCAGTCCGGCTTGCAGGCCCTGGCCGATATCGCGCAGGTAATGCTTGCGCACGAAGTTCATGGCCTCTGGCTCATCGGCGGCGATGGCCAGTTGCACGGCGTCGTCGATCAATTCGATCAATTGCGGGAAGGCATCGCGGAAGAAGCCGCTGATGCGCGTGGTCACGTCGATGCGCGGGCGCTGCAACTCGGCCAGCGGCACCAGCTCGACACCGGCCACCTGGCGATTGCCCGCGCGCCAGATCGGGCGCGCGCCCATCAGCGAAAGGATCTGCGCGACGTCGTCGCCGTGCGTGCGCATGGCGCTGGTGCCCCAGATGCTGATGGCCACGCTTTCGGGATAGTCGCCGCTTTCGCGGTGATGGCGTTCCAGCACCTCGCGCGCCAGTTGCTGGCCGACGCGCCAGGCCGATTGCGAGGGCACGCTGCGCGGATCGACCGAGTAGAAATTGCGCCCCGTGGGCAGGATATGCGCCATGCCGCGCGTGGGCGAGCCACTGGGGCCGGCCGGGATATAGCCGCCGCGCAGGCCGCGCAGCAGGTTGCCGATCTCTTCGCTGGTCTGCGCAAGGCGCGGCACCAGTTGCTGGCAGGCGAAGGCCAGCACCCGGCGCAATGCCGTGAAGTCGATGACCGGCGCGGCCTTGGCCGCGCTCACCACACGCTTGGGTGTCGACGACGCCAAGGTCGGACGCGCCGCATCACGTCGGCCGTGCAGGCCACCCAGCACGCTGCCGGCGGCCTTGACGGCGGCCGGTTGCAGGCGTGGGCGCTCGTCGGCGGGAGCCTGCGCCAATGCGGCGAAGTGCCTGGCGATGACGCCATCGATGGCGTCATCGGCATAGCCCTGCTCTTGCAGGGACTGCATCAGCGACAGGCACAGGGCATCGATGGCTTCCAGCGCATCGGCGCGGGTGACGATGGCACGGCCGGCGGTACGGGCCAGGGCATCGTCGATGTTGAGGCGGCGGCCCTTGTGCTCCAGCAGCATGTCCATCGACAGGCCGAAGAGCCGCGCCACCTCTTCCTGCAGGCCGGGCAGGTCTTGGTTGGGCAGGCGCGTCAGGGCCACCAGCATGTCGGGCAACTGCTGCGCATCGGGCATGCGGCCCAGGATGTGCAGGCCGTCGCGGATCTGGGCCGCGCCCAGTTCGCACAGGTAGCCGTCCAGGTCTTCGATCAGGTGGGCCACGCCGGCACCGTCCAGCTCGGCCAGGGCGTGCGGCAGTTCGCCTTCCTCGTGGGGGTGGGCATGGTCGTGATCGTGATCATGGTCGCCGTGGTGGTGGTGGCCATGATGATGGTGATGATGATCGTGGCCATGCCCGTGGTCATGGTCATGGTCGTGATCATGGTGCAGCAGCTTGTATTGCAGGTCGGTATCGAGGTTGGTCTGGCGCACCAGCTCCCAGATCTGCTGTTGCAGCAGCGGCAGCTTGGCGGGGTCCAGCACCTCGACCTGGTAGTACTCGTCCACCAGCTGCGTCAGCTGGGCCAGCGCGCCGTAGCTGTCGGCGGTGGTCATGGGCGGGGTCAGGTGGTCCACCACCACGGCATGGGCGCGGCGCTTGGCCTGCGAACCCTCGCCGGGATCGTTGATGATGAAGGGGTAGAACAGCGGCACATCGCCCAAGAGCGCATCCGGGAAGCACTCCTCGGAGAGGCCCACGCCCTTGCCCGGCAGCCATTCGAGGGTGCCGTGCTTGCCGACGTGGACGATGGCGTCCGCGCCCCACTCCTCGTCCAGCCAGCGGTACAGCGCGTAGTAATGATGGGTGGGTGGCAGGTCGGGCTGGTGGTAGATGGCGTCCGGGTCCATGCCATAGCCGCGCGGCGGTTGCAGGGCGACGAAGGCATTGCCCAGGTCGAGGCCGGCGATGACCAGGTGCTGGTCGTGCACGTAGGCCTGGCCGGGCGCGGCGCCCCACTGGCGCTCCATCTTCGCCTGCAGGGCCGCTGGCAAGGCGGCGAACCATTGCGCATAGCGCGCCGCCGGGATGCGCGCGGCGGCGCGGCGCAACTGGTCTTCGGTGAGCAGGATGTCGTCGTAGGAGCAGCGGTCCACCAGTTCGTGGATCAGCGCCGTACCGCTGTCGGGCAAGTCGCCGATGGCATAACCATCGTCCGACAGCGCCTGCAGCACGGCCATCAGCGAGGCCGGCGCGTCCAGGCCGACGGCATTGCCGATCTGCGAGGCCTTGCTGTTGGAGTTGGTGAAGATGAAGGCAATGCGCTTGCTGGCATTCGGAGTCTTGCGCAGCTTCACCAGGCGCTGCGCCAGGCCGGCGATGCGGTGCACGCGGTCGGGCAATACCTGGTAGCGCACGGCGCCCGACTCGGTGGCCGCCTTGAAGGATAGCGGCACGCCGATGATGCGACCGTCGAACTCGGGCAGCACCACGTTCATGGCGGCGTCCAGCGGGTTCATGCCGCGCGTGGAGTGCTGCCACTGCGGCTGGGTCATGCCGCTGGTGATGGCCTGCAGGACCGGCAGGTCCAGCTGTTCCAGCACCGACACCGACCAGCCGGCCGGCGTGACGCCACCGGCGGTGATCTCGCCCATGGCAAAGGAGGTGGTGTTGATCAGCAGATCGACGTGCGCGCCCCCCTGCGCCTTGCCGCCGAAATATTGCAGCGCCGGCGGCAAGCCATCGGCTGCACCGGCAGAGACCCGCAAGGATGAGGTGAAGACCGGCAGCACATCCATGCCGCGCGCCTCCAGCGCCGCCACCAGGGCATCGATGAAGGCGGTATTGCCCGAGAGCCAGTGGGCGCGATAGAAGATGATGCCCACTGCCGGCTTGCCCGCCGGCGCCGTGGCGCGCAGGGCTTGCCAGTCGGCCAGGGTGGCGTCCTGCTCCAGGTCGGGATGGTGGATGCCGTGTTCCGGCAGGGCTTGCGCCGGTTCGTAGCCGTAGCCGCTCAGCAGCAGCCGGTCCGACAGGCAGCGCAGCAGCTGCGCCAGGTTGACGCTGCCGCCGCCGTTGAAATAGGCCAGCGCCTGCTGCTGCACGTCGGCCGGGGCGGTGGAGGCGGCGGCCAGTTCGGCATCGGGTTCGCCCGCGCCGGACAGCACGATCAGCTGGCGCCCCTCCTGGCGCGCCATGCGCAGCAGTTCGGGGAAACCCGCCACCGCGCCCAGCCGGCCCAGCACGCGCAGGATGATCACATCGGCGCCGGCCAGTTCGTGACGCAGCATGGCCGCCAGCGTGCGGCGCGGATGGCCTTGCTCGTCGATATCGGCTTGCAGGCCTTGCAGGTCGTAACCGGCCACGGGCGGGAAGTCGGCCGGCAGTTGCGCCCGCGCGCTCTCCAGCATGGCCAGGTCGGTGGGGGCGTGCGTGAGCAGCACGAGACGCGGGGCGTGCTGGGTGTGTGGAGTGTGCGGAGTATGCGGAGTGTGCTCAGGCATCGCTGTTCTCCGCTTCGGGATGGACATCGCCGCTGCCCAGGCGATGGAAGATCAGGTCGCTGACCTCGCGCCCGCCTTCTAGGTGTTCCACCACCACGCGCTCGATGGCGCCGGCATCCTCGCAGCGGTACCACACCCCCTCGGGATAGACCACCACCACCGGGGCCTGCGCCTTGCAGGCCACCATGCAATGGGTGCGGGTACGCTTGACGCGCAGTTCTGGGCGGGCATCGATCTGTTCGCCCAGGACGGCGAACATCGATTCGGCCAAGACGCCATTCTCGGTGCAGCGCGGCCCCACGCACATCAGTACGTGGCGGTGATGAGTTCTCATTGCTTCACTTTCAAAGGCGCCGCGACGCCGGAGGTTCAGCCGAACCGGCGATAGAAGAATCCGGTCAGGCCGCCCAGGGCCAGCCAGAACACGGCATTGGCCAGGGCAGTGGCGTGGATGAAGGCCTGCGCCAGTTCTTCCGGGGCCACGCTGCCGTGGACCTCGGGCTGGGGCGCGCCCACAAGGTGCGGTACCACCAGCAGCGCCAGGCCGGCCAGCTTCGCCAGCCAGCCACGTGCAAAGACGAACAGGCCCAGGCTGGCGGCCGTCATGGCGGCCGTCATCACCCACCACAACTGGCGCGCATGCAGTGGCGCGGCCAGCGTGCCGGGGACTTCGGGCGGCAAGCCCAGCGAAGGTGTCACGAAGAACACGCCGTAGCCGGCCAGGCCCCACAGCAGGCCGGCGCGCCAGCTGATGCGACGACCGCTCAGGGTCATGGCGGCCACCAGCATCAGGGCGAAACCGACCGCCATGCTGACGTTGGCCAGCACCGTGTAGCCGGTACGTTCGGCGCCATCGGCGGGCTCCCAGGCATCGGCGTCGTGGCTATGCTCGTGGGCATGATCATGGGCGGAGGCGCTCGCCGCGTGCTGATGCTCGTGCTCGTCCGCGTGGGCGGCACCGGCTTGCGTCACTGCGGCGGCTGCGGCGGCGGAGGCGGCCTCTCCGGCCTTCTCATACTCCTCGGCCGTGAGGATGATCTTCTCGACCTGGAATTGCTGCACGCCCGAAAGCAGCACACCCGACAAGGCGCCCGCCACGACCACTGCCGACGCCATGCGCCGGAACACTGTCCAGTTCATCGTCGCCCTCTCAGTGGCAGGGGAAACCGGCCGAATGACGGCCATCATGGGCGGCGTTGTGCAGCTCGACCTTGGAGGCGAAGCCGGCGCCATAGATCAGCGCCACACCCAGCGCGAAGGCCAGCAGGGACGGGGCGACGCGCTCGCGCCAGACGCTGCTGCCGGCATGGGTGGAATCGGCAGTGCTGCGGGCATCGAGGCCGGAAGTGGTGGACATGGGCTGCTCCTAGGCTAGTGGCAAGAAGGAAGAACGCCATCCGGCAAGCGCCCATGCACGATCCCGCCGCATACGCGCGGCGCTGGGGTGACCCAACCGGGAATGATGGAAGCTGTCCGCATGATCGCCCTCCGCGACTCATTCAAGAAATCGCTACTGGCCGGTCTCCGGGCTCGCGGGATGAAGCCTGGGCTTCAGGACAGGCGCCTTCCCATGCGCGGGGCACAGTGGCGTTTGCGTGTCCATCCTCGCTTACCGTTGCGGGGGCAGCGCCGGCATTGGCCGCACTCACGAAGGAGGGGCCGCACCGGCTTCCCGTTTCAACTGCCGGCGCGGCTGCGCAGGCAATACCAGAAGCAATGCTAAGTCGGGGAGTATAAAGGGGGCCGCCCCTGCGGGCAACACGAGAATGTGGCCCGGCTCAGCCCGGGTGAGCCGAACTGGCGTAGAACAGCTGGAGGTCCGTCCCCATCCGCGACGGGATGCGGGCCACGAAGGCCGACCGCCCCGGGGCGCGGCCGGCGCTGCTGCGCTGCTCCATCATGCAGACATAGCGCCATCCCTCATGTCGCAACAGCGCAAAGGACGCATTGCGCAGGCTCTGCACGGTGCGCGGCACCGGCGCATCCAGGCTGACGGCCTGCGCCAGGTAGCCGCGATGCGAATTGACAAAGAGGTAGTCGGCGCCCTCGATGCCGGCGGTGGCGTAGCCGACGCGCCAGGTCTTGTTGTCGCCGTCGGGGAGGAACAGCCGGTAGGCGGGCTGGGCACCGGTGTCCATGTCCTGCAGCCTGCCTCTGAGGGGCAGGATCGCTACCGCGCTGCTCTCGGGTGGGCCGAATGCCAGGCAGGTGTCGATCACCACCCTCGGGGGCTGCTGCGCCACGCTGCATGAGGCACTGCAGACCAGCAGCAACGCACTGGCCGCGCGCATCGCGTGTACCGCCAGGCGACGAATAAGGGGGCAAACACACATGGAACAGGCACTTTCACGAACGACAACAGGGAGACCGGTCGGATCCCGATCAAGTCATCGTTACAGAAGCAGCTTGTGCGCGATATCAGAAAAATCTGATTGTTTAGCACAAAGATTGCCGCTTCAAGGCCACTCGCTCCGGCCGCCCTGTCGCCCTCGGGCGGCCCCCAGTGCCACGAAATGCCATTGTGCCGCCTCGACATCATAGAGCGCGATCTGGTTGATGCCCTCCCCGGCCTCCACGGTAGCGGGAATGCGGGCGATGGCGCGGCTGGCATGCGCACCGCGCTGGCGATCGCTGCAGGCGAGGATGGCTGCGTGCGACTCGGCGTGGGCGAACAGGCCGGCGCTTTCCCGCAGGCGCAGATAGGATGCCAATTCGGCTGGCCCCACCACGAGCTGCACCGCCTCGATTCCGGGCCAGATGACGGCCTCCCGGGCCAGCGACAGCCGCACCAGCGCCCCCTGCGGACGTACGACCAGGGCACCGTCACGGGCACCCCAGGCCAGATGCAGGCAGTAGTGCAGCGGCCCCGCGCCGCTGCTGGCCAGTGCTTGCGGCTCGAAACCGCTGGCCGGGATGACCTGGTACTGCCCGGCCGCCATGCCGCACCAGGCGGCATCGAGACAGGCATCAAAGGGCGACAGGTAGACCACCATCGACAACTGTGGCTGCCCCCGCAGATCCGCCCGCTGCTCGCACAGGACCTGGCAATCCCCCGGCTGGCCGGCTGGGCCACCCTGCTCCCGGGCGCGTACCACCAGGTACAGAGATGCCGGCGCTTCGATCACATGCCGCCCTGGCCGAGGCAGGCGATGGGGAAGATGGGACAAGACCGGCTCTCCTTGCAAAGTGACTCAGATGGCGACGACCCTGGAGCGGGCTCCAGGCAGGTCCGCCATGTTTTCACATGTGCCGGCGTGCTCCTATCAGAAAAATCTGAATGTGTCTGTCCACTTGCCGGGACCGGCTTGGCTTGGCGGTGCGCCAAAAACAGGCGCGATCCACAGGATTACATGCGTATCGACATGCGAAGCGGCTTGTCCGAGGGGCGCGGGTTCAGCGGTGGATCCTCGACCGGGACGGGATCGTCATCCGGCAGCGCCGGCGGCGGCAGATGGGGATCACGAGTGGGCGGCGTTTCCTGGGGGGTATGCAGGGCAAAGATCAAGTAGGACTCCTCTTCTGCGGCGGCCGATTGACTGGCGCACGGACTGGCCGTGCGTCAATGCTTGCCGGTGGCGGTGGTGGGGTTCTGGTGCGGAACGGGGTCTTGCGGCGGTGTCGGGTCCAGCGGGGGGACCTCCACCGGTGGGATATCCTGGGGCTTGTGCATGTGCGTCTCCGTTGAGGGTGGGTACTGGCGCAGCGGCTGGTCTGCGGGGCCGGGCAAGACGCCGTCGTCGGCGTTGGCCCAGGGATCTTCCGTGCCGTCCGGCTCCAGCTCCGGTGCTGGTTCAACTGCTGGTTCGGCTACCGGCGCGGGCTGGGTCGTGGCCGCTGGGGACTGCGATGGTACTGGTTCCATGATGTTCCTCCTTGACCGGGGTGGCGGCATGGACTCGTGTTCATCCTACGATGCCGCACGGCACCCCTCAGCCGGACACCCGCCCATTCGCCTGTAGGAAGGATGGAAAAAACGCCGCCGGCCTCGCAGCCGGCGGCGTTGCGTCCTGCCCTGCAGGCTGGTTTCAGGCCGCCTTGAGCGCCCGGCTGACGATATCCTGCGCTTCGGCAAAGATCTTGTCCAGGTGGGCTTGGTCGCGGAAGCTCTCGCCGTAGATCTTGTAGATGCTCTCGGTGCCGGACGGGCGGGCGGCGAACCAACCATTGTCGGTGACGATCTTCAGGCCACCGAAGGCCTTGCCATTGGCCGGTGCCGTCGTCAGGACCTCACGGATGGCGTCGCCAGCCAGCTCGGTGGAGCTGACGTCGTCCGGCGACAGCCTGGACAGGCGGGCCTTCTGCTCCGGGGTGGCGGCGGCTTCGATGCGGCCATTGAGGGGTGCGCCCAGTTGCTGGGTCAGCTCCTGGTAGATGCGGCCCGGGTCGTTGCCGGTGCGCGCGGTCATCTCGGCGGCCAGCAGCGCGGCGGTGATGCCGTCCTTGTCGGTGCTCCAGGGCTGGCCATCGAAACGCACGAAGGAGGCGCCGGCGCTCTCCTCGCAACCGAAGGCGAGGCTGCCGTCATACAGGCCATCGACGAACCACTTGAAGCCCACCGGCATTTCCACCAGCTTGCGCCCCAGGTGGGCGGCCACCCGGTTGATCATCTGGCTCGACACCAGGGTCTTGCCCACGGCTGCATCAGCGCGCCAGGCCGGACGATGGCGGAACAGGTAGTACACCGCCACCGACAGGTAGTCATTGGCCGGCATCAGGCCGCTGCTGCTGGCGACGATGCCGTGGCGATCGTGGTCGGTATCGCAGGCCATGGCCACGTCGAAACGATCCTTCAGGGCGATGAGTTCGCTCATCGCGTAGGGCGAGGACGGATCCATGCGGATCTGCGCATCCCAATCCAGCGGCACGAAGCGGAAACTGGCATCGACGTCGGTGTTGACCACTTCCAGGTTCAGCTTGTAGCGATCGGCGATGGCCGACCAGTAATGCAGGCCGGCACCACCCAGCGGGTCCACGCCGATACGCACGTTGGCCCCGGCGATGGCGGCCAGGTCGATGATGTTGGGCAGGTCGCCGACGTAGTTGTCGAGGTAGTCGTAGCGGCGCGTGGTATCGGACTTGAGCGCCTTCTCGAAACTGATCCGGCGCACGCCCTGCAGCTGCTGCTCCAGGTAGGCATTGGCGCGCTGCTCGATCCAGCCGGTGACGTTGGAGTCCGACGGACCGCCATTGGGCATGTTGTACTTGAAGCCGCCATTGTCGGGCGGATTGTGCGAGGGCGTGACCACGATGCCATCGGCCAGCTTGTCGCGATGGACGCGGTTGTGCGTGAGGATGGCGTGCGACACGGCCGGGGTGGGCGCATAGGGACTGCCCTCGGCCAGCATGGTCAGCACCTCGTTGGCGGCCAGCACTTCCAGCGCGCTGTGCCAGGCCGGCTCGGACAAGGCATGGGTATCGATGCCCAGGAACAGCGGGCCCTTGAAGCCCTGTTCGCGGCGATAGTCGCAGATGGCCTGGGTGATGGCCAGGACGTGCCATTCGTTGAAGCTGTGGGCGTTGGCGTTGCCGCGATGGCCCGAGGTCCCGAAGGCCACGCGGTGGCTGGCTTGGGCCACGTCGGGACGCAGGCTGTAGTAGTTGGACAGCAGCACCGGCAGGTTGACCAGTGCCGAAGGGGCGGCGCGCTTGCCGGCCAGGGGATTGACGCTACTCATGGTGGCTTTACTTGATAGGTGGAAACAGGACCCGCATCCGGATCAACCATCCCCGCGCCACATGCGGCGCGGCAACAGCTGAACCTCATTCTCACAATGTTGGCGGGCATTGTAACGGCAGTGCAGCATTTGCAGCGCTGCCGCGTGCATTCTTGTGGCAGGACTTGTCCTGGATCACTGTGGCACGGCATGACCAGGGTGGCATGATCCACGTCGCCTGAGCCACCGCCCTGCCGATCCAGCTGACGTGGAAAATGCGCCCGCGCAGCAAGGCGCGGACGCATCCCACCAGCGCCGCCAGGGGCAGCAGCAGCAGCCTGCGTGCCTGGCAGCGGGCTCAGGCCCGCCTGAAGGCGCGCACGATCACCAGCAGCACGACCGCGCCCAGCGTGGCCGTGATGATGGAGGCCAGGATCCCGCCACCCACGGCGATGCCCAACAGGCCCGCCAGCCAGCCACCGATGACCGCGCCGACGATGCCGATCAGGATATCGGCCAGCAGTCCGAAGCCGCCACCCTTGACCAGTACCCCGGCCAGCCAGCCGGCCACGGCACCGATGATCAGCCATGCGATGAGTCCATGTTCCATGATGTTCCCTTTCCATATCGTTATCGGGTGTCTTTGCCCGTTCCGTCACACCTCCTGCAACGGATGAGGTCATGGTAGGAAGACGGCGCCGGGCCAGCTATCGGACAGCGGCCCATTTCCTTGTAGGACAAGCCCTGTAGAGGCGCGCTGCGGCCTGCAGGAAGGGACTGACACGATCCGTGGTCCGATGCCGCCCAGCAAGATGCACGGCTTCCTGTTTTCCTACACATCAAAAGGCGGCATTCCTATAGTGCGGCGCGCGCGGTTTTCTTAATCTGGCGTCCAATCGGATCAATGCAGTGCAGCATCGCAAGCCAGCCATCCGAGCAGACCCGCATACAGACAGGCAACACCGAACGAAAGCCATCATCATGCCCACCACCGATTCCAGCCAGGAGCAAGCCACCGGGGGCGCCACCCCATCCTTTGCCGAGCAGTATGCGCGCTATGCCCGTGAATCGGCCGATCTGATGCAACAGATCTCGGCGAAGGCACCGCAACTGGCCACGGTACTGGAGCAGCTCAATGAAGGATGCAGCGGCCGTCGCATCGAGCTGGCCTGTCCGGCGCAAGCGCCTGACAGGCGTCGCCTGCTGGCCGCACGCGGAGCACGGGCCAGCCTGCTCGATACCACCGCCAGCCTGCTCAGCCATGCCTTTCCGGGTGTGGCGCCGCTGTTCCATGGTTGCCTGGCCTTCCTGCAACTGAAGATGATCAAGAACAACAGGCAGGCATGAGGCGCGAATGCGCCGCAGAACCTGTCGTGCATGTGGGTGAGGATGCCACGTCCTTCAACTAACTCTACCTGGGCCTACCATGAAAAAAATCACCAAAGCAGTCTTTCCCGTCGCCGGTCTGGGCAGCCGTTTCCTACCCGCCACCAAGGCGCAACCCAAGGAAATGCTGCCCATCGTCGATAAGCCACTGATCCAGTACGCCGTCGAGGAAGCCGTCGAAGCCGGCATCACCGAGATGATCTTCATCACCGGCCGCAACAAGCGCGCCATCGAGGATCACTTCGACAAGGCCTACGAACTGGAGAGCGAACTGGAAGCCGCCGGCAAGGTCAAGCTGCTGGAAACCATCCGCCACGTCGTGCCCAAGCACATCAACTGCGTCTACGTGCGCCAGGCCGAGCCGCTGGGCCTGGGCCATGCCGTGCTGCTGGCCAAGCCGCTGGTGGGCGACGAGCCCTTCGCCGTGCTGCTGGCCGACGATTTCATGGATGTCGAGCCCGGCCAGAAGAACGTGATGGCGCAGATGACCGCCATGTATGAGCGCGAAGGCAAGAGCCTGCTGGCGGTGCAAGACGTGCCGCGCCCGGAAACCCGTCAGTACGGCATCGTCAGCGGCAGCGCCTACGGCGATCGCCTGGAACTGCTGAGCGGCATCGTCGAAAAGCCCGCCCCGGAAGATGCTCCCTCCACCCTGGCCGTGGTAGGCCGCTATGTGCTCACCCCGGCCATCTTCGAACGCCTGGAAAACATCGGCACCGGTGCCGGTGGCGAGATCCAGCTCACCGACGCCATCTCGGCCCTGCTGCAGCAGGAGCAGATCCTGGCCTATCGCTACCAAGGCCAGCGCTTCGACTGCGGCTCCAAGCTCGGCTACCTCAAGGCGGCCGTGGCCATGGGCTTCAAGCATAAGGAAGTGGGCAGCGGCTTTGCCCAGTTCCTGCAGGAGTTCGCCATCCAGCATGATCTGGCGCAAGCGGCCCAGCCCAAGGGGCCGGCCACCGTCACCCCGCTCAAGCCCACCGGCACCAGCCATGCCAGCCCGTCCGCGGGTTCTACCGAAAAGCAGCCAGTAGCAGCCAGCAGCGTCATGTAAGTCCCCAGTAGAGACCGTTGTTCATTGCAGTCCCGCCCTTAGGGCCGGACTGCTTTTTTTATGGGTGTATGCTTCGTGTAAATTGTTTTCCTGCGTTGTCATAGAGCTTTAACCTGGACTTGCTAGGATCGCGGCGGTGAATCTGGAGAGGTTCATTTCGCCGGGACGAAGGAATCGCCGCATGCGCAAACCGCCGGGGGGCTGTTGCGCGACAGTGTCTGTTTCTGGTCAGAAGAAACAGGCTGAAAACGTTTGCATATGTGAAATTCGTCATGAAATCGTTCACAACTTGCAAGCCTGATTGCGGCGAAGGCGCAAAAAATATATATTGTTTATATCAATTTTTGACAGGAGCGTTCATGGCCACCAGAGTTCAACCCGCAGCAGCATCGACCGAAAAGAAGAAACCCGTCGCCAAGGCCGCACCAGCAGCCAAGCCGCCGGTAAAGAAAGCGGCCGTCAAGCCTGCCGCACGCGCTGCGGCCAAGCCGGCTCCGGCCCCCGCCCCCAAGGCAGCTCCGGCAGCCAAGCCCGCTGCGGCCCCCAAGGCCGCCGAACCGGTCAAGGCTGAAAAGAAGTCCGAAAAGATCGAAAAGGCAGCCAAGGCCAAGAAGGTCAAGCAGGTGCGCGACAGCTTCACCATGCCCGAGAACGAATACGCGGTGCTGGCCCAGGTCAAGAAGTCCTGCCTGAAGGCCGGTGTCGAGATCAAGAAGAGCGACCTGCTGCGCATCGGCGTGTCGCTGATCAAGAACCTGAAGATCGCCGAACTGAAGGACATCCTCGGCGGCCTCACGCCGCTGAAGGTGGGTCGTCCCAAGAAGTAATTCCCGGCGCCAGCCATATGGGGTGTCACTGCGATGCCGCCCGGTCCTGCGACCGGGCGGCATTGCTTTTGGGCCCTGCCCTTTCGGATCAGCTCTTTTCGCCGATGATCTTCAGTACATGCCAGCGCCCGTTGCTCACCTGGTAAAGGGTGAAAACCGGGTCGCGCAGATTGCCCTGGGCATCGAAGGCGATATTGCCGGCAATGCCCCGGTAGCGGATCTTGTGGAGCGCTGCCGTGACCTTGGCGGGTTCCACCGAATCAGCCTCGCGCATGGCCGCCGCGATGACGCGCACGGCATCATAGGCAAAGGGCGCATAGAGGTAGATCTCGTCCTTGTAACGCGCCTTCCATGCGCTCTCGAAGTGGTTCCATTGCGGCCCCTTGTAGGCCGGCAGGCCAGGCTCGACCACGGTGGTCCCCTCGCCTGCCGCACCGGCCAGCTTCAGGAAGGTCGGCCCGACCAGGCCACCGATGCCCACCAGCGGGGCCTTGATCTGCAGTCGCCGCAGGTCCTGCGCCAGCTGTGCCGCCTGGGCGTCGATGCCGGCGAAGAACACCACGTCGGGAGCGACGCTGCGGATGGCGCGCAGGATGCTGTTGAAGTCCGAGGTTTTGCTGCTGACCGAGTAGCGGGCGGTGACACTCCCCTTCAGGGCCGCCACCGACTTGCCGAATTCGTCGGCATAGGTGCTGCCGAACACGGTGCGGTCATCGATGACGACGATGGTCTTGGCCTTCAGCTCGCGCAAGACGTACTCTGCCGTGTGCCTGGCGCCATCGCCATCGTGTGGCACGATACGGAAGGCCGTGGCGGCGCCCTGCTGCGTGTAGGCGGGCGCCGTCACGGCTGGCGACACATGCGGGATCCCTGCGGCAGCATAGATTTTCGAGGCAGGGATACCCACGCCGCTGTTCCAGTGCCCGACCACGGCGGCCACCCGGCTCTTGACGAAGTATTCGGCGATGAGCTCGCCGGTGCGCGGGTCGGCGTGGTCGTCCTGCGGCAACAACCTGAAATGCAGCGCCTGGCCGCCGATGACCGGGTGGCTTTCGTTGAGATCGTCGATGGCCAGTTGTGCGGCCCGCTCCAGGCTGATACCGGTGCTGCCGGAGAGTCCGGTCATGGGAGCTGCCAGGCCGATGACCACGGTGCGCGGCGTCTGCGCCAGCGCGACCTGGTTCGTGCACCACGCGCCCGACATCACCAGCGCGGCGCCCAGCAGGATTTTTCTACGCATTGCCTTGTTCGTCCTCTTTGTTTGCTGACTCGACTCTTGCAAGCCTTTGCTCTAGCAGGTTTCGCGCCAGGCGCGAACGGTCCCATCCACTCAGAAACTGAATTCCCACTCGCACGCCTGGCCGACCTGCAGGGAAGCGCCAGCGCCGGCGATGACGATGGCATTCTGGCCGAAGGTCAGGCCGCCCTCCACGCGCGGGTTGGCGCGATAGGTCGCCAGGGTATCGAGCGGCTCGTCGGGCCAGTGCGGATCGCGTAGCCCGGTAGCCTGGTCGATGCCCGGCACCGGGCAGCGCGCGCAAGGCTTGACCAGTTTCAGGCGTACCTGCTGCGCGCCTTCACCGAAGCTCAGGGTATCGATGTAGTCTTCCTCGTAGGCTTCCAGGCCGTCGATGACAAGGTTGGGACGGAACCGGTCCATCGTCAACGCCGGTACACCCTTGGCCGCCAGGCGGACATTGAGGTCATCCAGCGAAGCCTGGCCGATCACCAGCAAGGGGTAGCCGTCGGAAAACTGCGTCGGCGCGCGATATTCACCGGTCCAGCGGCTGTTGGCCAGGCGCTCCACG
>JAFAMT010000048.1 GCA_019233085.1 Herbaspirillum sp. | reverse complement strand
GATATCGCGGTCATGCAGCTCGGAGAAGGCCTTGGCAGGCATGCTGCGGATCCAGTCGGGGATGACCTCACGGGCCAGCCGGGGGCGCGGCAGCAGGTCGGCCAGGGCGGGGTCGCAGCGGAAGCGGATGTGTTGGGCGGGCATGGTTTGTTCTTGTGCTACGCCATCGGGCGTGCGCCTTGATCGGCATGAGTTGATCGGCATGATTTCGCCTAGGGTATCAACCGGAAGCCCTGTTCTGCAACGACAAGTACGCCTCCCCTCCACGACAGGAAGAGAAAGATGGGTAAGGAATGACGACGCCCGCATCTTTGATGGATAAAAAAATCTGAGCGCCAGTCCCGCCCGACCGCTACCATAAGGCCTCTTCGAATCAAAACATCCAGGCATTGATGGACAACCCGCCCCCCGGCACCCGCATCGTTGAACCCGGCGCCCTGGCCCCTGGATGCACAGGCGCATCTGTAACTGGCGCAAACCGCACGCAAGGTGACGAATTCGCAGCGCTGGCCCACATGATTGCGGCACAGTCGCTCGCGGCATGGCATAGCAAACATCCTGATTATTCGGCGCAACCCGTGTGCGATGTCGCTACTGGATACTTCATGCTGGAGCAGCATCCGCTGGCACTGCGCTGGTACCAGCTGGTCCTTGCGATGGAGCCCGCCCCCCCCCAGGTTGCAGCAAGTGCCTATCTGAATCTGGCTGCCATCCATACGCGCGCCGATCAGCCCCTTCTGGCACAACAATGCAGGGAGCAAGCCTACCGGCGACAACGTGTCTTCATCGAGCAGACCGGCAAGCCGGTGCGCCGCCTGCTGCTGTGCGAAGGATCCGGCAGCAGCAACGTGCCGCTCGACACCTTGCTGGGCACGGGCCTTAATACGCGCATCAAGTATGTTCTGGATTTTGCGGCCGAAGCGGAAGACCTGGCCCTGCCCGACTACGATCTCGTCTTCAATGCCATCGGCGACCCTGACATCAGCCCGGCCCTGCAGCAGCGTCTCAAAGGATTTGAAGCAAGGTGCCAGCGACCGCTATTGAATCGGCCGGAAGAAGTTGAACGGACGCAACGCCAGCACCTGCCACCGCGCCTGAACGGCATCCCGGGCGTGGTGATGCCGCCCTGCATTCGCCTCGACGCAGCACCTGCGACCAAGGAAGCCCTCCGACAGCGCATACAGCAATCGGGCATCGCTTTCCCGGTACTGTTTCGACCATGGGCCAGCCATGGCGGCAAGGACATGGTGCGATGCGACGACCTGGACAGCCTGTGGAACGTCGCCGGCCAGGCGGGTGATGGTAGCTATGTCAAGGCATTCCACGACTTCCGTTCGGCAGATGGCTATTTCCGCAAGTACAGGATGATCTTCATCGACGGTGAGCCCTACCCCTACCACCTGGCGATTTCCTCGCACTGGATGGTGCATTATTTTTCAGCGGACATGGCCGGGCAACCCGAGAAGCAGGCCGAAGAGATGCGCTTCCTGCAAGACCCGGCCACTAGTCTCGGCGAGCCGGCCGGCCATCGGGCGCGAGCTCGGGCTGCAATATGCCGGCATCGATTTCAGTGTGCTGGCCGATGGGCGCGTACTCGTCTTCGAGGCCAATGCCACGATGCTGATCCACCTGGAACGCGAAGACGGGCCGCTGCGGGACAAGAACCGCTTCGTCACCATGCTTGTGCATTTGTTCAGCTTATTAGAGGCCAACATTCTGCCCGTCGGATGTATCCAGGAGTTCATCCACCTGATCAAGAAATGCAGCGAGCTCGCCCCGCTTGCCAGCTCCATCAAATCGCCATTCATTCATCGGCTTGATCATGGCCAGCGCTCGTGCACCTGAAGATAGCTGCTCTAACTCGGCATCAGTCATGCAACGTTGGCGCAGATAGAATTCCCCCCATCTGAAGAAGGCCAGTAACCACAGCGAGACTGTGAGAGCGCGATCCCATCGAGTCCAGTTCGAGGTACTTGCAAGAGGCTGTTGCACAACCCGCTGCTGCCGTCTAAGGATGTCCCGCATTGCCTTCAATATGACTTGCTGTCGTGTGGGGCTACTGTAGGCAAAGAGGAACGCGGTGATGTTCGTTGTCTGCGCCTCACGTGCTCGGTCAAAAAGCAGTGGCTGATCAATCAGCTTCGGTTCCAACATATTAGCCAGTTCCTGAGCCCATATAACGGAGGCATCATCGTAGTGGGCGCGATTATTCTGCAATAAAGGAAAGACCACATCCTGGAACAACCATGGCTCAACCCAAGCCAGTTGCTGCATATGCCCGCGCATTGAGTTGACCAGACGCACTAGTTCATCGGCCGGGATATGCAGGGGCAAAGTATCGTGAAGTGCCGCAACTAAACATCTATAGACATCGATCTTCTGCGGATTCCTTGCCGTATGGTGAGTCATCCAGCCCAGAGCACGCACTCGCGCGGGGTAGCCAAAGGTGGCTACCAACTGCAACACGGCATTGAGGCCTCCCGGCTTTTCCAACAGGGACTCAATCGCACACAGTCCCATCCATTGAAGCAAGCCACTGCTGCTTCGAACGAGTCGGTCCCGCTGCCTCGAACTACCGCCGAACTGTACCGTCAACGAAATCTCGCTAACGACCTGACTCAACAGGGATAGCCGCACTGTATCCGGTCCCTGAGGTTCTATGGGTACGCTAGCCATCTGTGCTTCAGCGATCGACACCAGAGTGTCTGGGGCATACCACCACAAAAACTTAATTGTGAAGTACTCCGCCCAAGTCAATACTGTGTATTTTGTAGCATGGAACAAATGATGCGGATGATAGGAGCTATGAAGCAACTGTTCGACCGGCATCTGGAAAAACCGGGCATCCATCACCGTCACTTCCTTCCCCAACTCGTCATGAGTACGATCGAATGACGCCTCGAGAAACTGCGCCAGAAATTCCAAAAAAAACCGCTCTGGCTCTGGCACAAGCTCGCGTAAGCGGTATTCCTCTATGTGAGAATGCGCGAGCACATCACCGACCACTTTCCAAGTAGCCATAGAGTCCGTGAAGTCACCGGCTTTCTGGCGCAGCCAATTTTGCAAACCTGCCGTTTCTGACAGTGCCAGTGAACCATTCGTAAGTAGGCCTAATACCGCCATTCGCTCCTTCAACGGATCACCGCTCAAGCCTTGCAGGGACTTCTCTCCGACCCAAGTGCTCAGAATATCGCCAGCTTGGTAATTTTCAAGAAAGTGTAGCGGCTCGTAGTTTTGCCACGTTGTTGGTGAGTCCATAGAGTCGAAGAGAACTCGTATGGAAGGATTTTCTGTCTCGTCTTTGGGCTGCGTAGGCCCCGCCTCCTTCACGAGTTCGGACTTATACTTTTCAACATTGAGCAAAATATCCGCTGGGATCGGGGTGATCAGCAATGGGTAGTTCTCAGCAGCTTTCTGAAAAGAGTTGGACAGATTGAACCCTGTGACTGGCTGACCATCAGTCCCCATAATCAAGATGTAACGATCATGCAGCCGACCTCCCTTTAATCCGTAGATGCGGAGCTTAAGGCGTCTCAGTAGGTGCCGATTGTTCTCGCAGTTTTTCAGCAAGTTATCGATCCCGTCTGGGGTAGACTCTTCAAATTCGCTCGACGTGGACTCGGCTTCTTTAGATTGCTTCTTTGGCAATGATCTGAAGACGATGTAGTCCGTATTCTGTGCTGCGCAGATCAAAAGCAGACCCAATCCTGCATCCTCAAAGTAAGGATCAAAGATGACAATCTGGTGTTGCTGGTACTTGGCCAGCAGTGCCTTGAACCATTCAATGAATTGCAGTCGACTCTCGGGATCATCCTTCCCCCAGCGCAATAAAAACTGCCCCTCCGACTTCGGCGGATGAAGTCGTACAAAAAGGGATACGAGGTCACGGTTGACCGGTACCCACGGGTCCGCCTTACGCCCGCCGATGCTATTGCCGAATCCAAGATCGCCACGATCAATCGTCAGGGCGGCTTTCGCCCGCGCCGACTCCGAAGGACGGACCGTCTTTTCTAGCCAATCAAACTTGACCTGACCGCCGCCGTGGCCCACAAGGTGTCCTTGAAAATTTAATTCCCGGACGTATCCAACCCGCCACCGGCAACACAGCAAGCCTGTGCTGGCGTGATCGCCCTGGAATCCAAAGATTTCCAGTTCAGTGCTATCGGTTATCTCGCGAAGTTGGTCACTTAGTCCAAACTTACACACGAACTCGCCCGCCTCATCGCGTACCGCGGTAGCCAAACCCGAGTAGATGATTTGGCGGTCATTTGCGATACTCAGGCGAAATTGAAAACCGCTGAAGGACGGCATCTGTATCGGATTTAACCGTGCAACCAGAGCACGAGGTGAATCTGCCCAACTCACGGTAAGCAAGCTCCGCTCGCGATCATCAAGCGTAGGAAAGACCAATAGTTCCAGGTCGCCAAACCTCGTAATATCAGCCCCGCCAAAATCTAACCCGGTATCTGCATTGATGTGTTTGATCACCATTGCCATCAAGGCTGTTTCATAGACCTCGCCTAGGAAAAACAATGCCTTCTTGTTGACCAGGGTAATAGAAGCACTAAAAGCCCCAGCCGAGCCATGTGGGCTGGAGATCGCCCCTCGGTCATATGCGTCACGATTTAGCAGATAGGCAACTGGGCGGTAGACTTGATTGCCTATTCCGAGCGATGTCGCTCCGAACTTTGCTCTTAATCTCTCTGAAAATTCTAACTTTAGCTCGTCGCTTACGGTCGATAGCGACTGTCCACCGCACAATAGCCGTAGAAGCTCAGCGCAGCGCTCACTATTGATGTACAGACTAAGCCGAGTAACCTTCGCTTTTGATTGCCCAAAGCTATGGAAATCGTCGTTATCGCTGAACGACCAACTATTACTCGAATGACTGTAGGGAAGAAGTCGACCATAAACTATTCGATTTTCTGTCGACAGCTCGCATTTGATCTGTAATACCCACAATTGCAGTGCGCAAGGGCGAGAATCTATTGAGAAAAGCCGAGCCAGTCGATTTTCATTAAGTAGATCTTCGAGTGAAAGTGCCATCGATTCCTCAAATTCGCTTTCTTATAATTTCCAAAAGATAACCAATATTGAAAATTCCGAGCAGGTTAGATAAACACCAAACCTGCAGAAGCCTACTACCATAAACGCCAAATTTTGGGCTTCTGGTATTGATATTCGCCTGACATGCGACCGAATAAAGCACCATAAAAAATGCCATTGATGACGTTATGGCGATCATCAATGGCATTTAGCAAATCCAATTAAATCAAACGGTTGAAATCAATCCTACTCCCACTCAATGGTCGCAGGCGGCTTACCCGAAATGTCATAGACAACCCGGTTCAAGCCACGCACTTCATTGATGATGCGATTGGACACGCGACCCAGCAGCTCGTGCGGCAGGTGCGCCCAGTGGGCCGTCATGAAGTCCTGGGTCTGCACCGCGCGCAGGGCCACCACGTACTCATAGGTACGGCCGTCGCCCATCACGCCCACCGACTTCACCGGCAGGAACACGGCAAAAGCCTGGCTGGTCTTGTCGTACCAGCTCTGGCCATCTTCATCCTTGGTATTGCGCAGTTCCTCGATGAAGATCGCATCGGCGCGACGCAGCAGGTCGGCGTATTCCTTCTTGACTTCACCCAGGATACGCACGCCCAGACCCGGGCCCGGGAACGGGTGACGGTAGACCATCTCCGGCGGCAGGCCCAGGGCCACGCCCAGTTCGCGGACTTCGTCCTTGAACAGTTCACGCAGCGGCTCCAGCAGCTTCAGGTTCAGGGTTTCCGGCAGGCCGCCGACGTTGTGGTGGCTCTTGATGGTGTGGGCGGTCTTCTTGCCCTTGCCGGCGCTCTCGATCACGTCCGGGTAGATCGTGCCCTGGGCCAGCCACTTGGCGCTGGTCAGCTTGGCCGATTCGGCCTGGAACACTTCGACGAATTCGCGGCCGATGATCTTGCGCTTGGCTTCGGGATCGGTGACGCCAGCCAGGTGGCCCATGAACTGCGCGGTGGCGTCCACGTGGATCACCTTCACGCCCAGGTTCTTGCCGAACATCTCCATGACCATCTTGCCTTCGTCCAGGCGCAGCAGGCCGTGATCGACGAACACGCAGGTCAGCTGGTCGCCGATGGCGCGGTGGATCAGGGCCGCAGCCACGCTGCTGTCCACGCCGCCCGACAGGCCCAGGATGACTTCGTCGCTACCCACTTGCTGGCGGATCGATTCGACAGCTTCGGCAATGTAGTCCGGCATGTTCCAGTCCGACTGGCAGCCGCAGATCTCATGCACGAAGCGGCCCAGCATGGCCTTGCCCTGTACCGTGTGGGTGACTTCGGGGTGGAACTGCACGCCGTAGAAGCGACGCTCCTCGTCGGCCATGCCGGCGATGGGACAGTTGCCGGTGGATGCCATGAGCTTGAAGCCGGCCGGCATGTCGTTGACCTTGTCGCCGTGGCTCATCCAGACCTTCAGCATGCCGTGGCCCTGGGCGTTGGTGAAGTCGCTGATGCCCTCCAGCAGCTTGGTATGGCCGTGGGCGCGCACTTCGGCATAGCCGAATTCACGCAGATGACCGTTTTCGACCTTGCCGCCCAGTTGCTCGGCCATGGTCTGCATGCCGTAGCAGATGCCCAGCACCGGCACACCCAGTTCGAAGACCGCTTGCGGGGCACGCGGGGTATCGCCTTCGGTGACGCTGTTGGGGCCGCCGGAGAGGATGACGCCGGCCGCGCCGTAGTTGCGCACGAACTCGTCGGTCACGTCATGCGGGAACACCTCGGAAAACACACCGGCTTCGCGCACGCGGCGAGCGATGAGCTGGGTCACCTGGGAACCGAAGTCGAGGATCAGGATTTTCGAATGCGAATGCGTGGACATGGGCAATGGGTCTGGCTACGTTGAAAAATGGTCTTCTGAAAAGATCAACAGCCCGACAGCCTGGCGTGACGCCGGTGGACTGTCGGGCTGTGGCCGCACCGGATCTTACTCGGCGCGGTAGTTCGGGGCTTCCTTGGTGATCTGCACGTCGTGGACGTGCGATTCACGCATACCGGCGGAGGTGATCTCGACGAATTCGGCGCGTTCGCGGAAGTCGTCGATGGAGGCGCAACCGCAGTAACCCATGGAGGAGCGCACGCCGCCCACCAGCTGGTACAGGATGGCGACCACCGAGCCCTTGTAGGCGACGCGGCCTTCGATGCCTTCGGGCACGAACTTGTCGGCGGTGTTGTCGCCGTCCTGGAAATAGCGGTCGGCCGAACCATCGGCCATCGCACCCAGGGAACCCATGCCGCGGTAGGACTTGTAGCTGCGACCCTGGTACAGGATCACTTCGCCCGGGGCTTCTTCGGTACCGGCGAACATGCTGCCCATCATCACCGCCGAGGCGCCGGCGGCCAGCGCCTTGGCGACATCGCCGGAGAAGCGGATACCGCCGTCGGCGATGACCGGCACGCCAGTACCCTTCAGGGCGTCGGCGACGTTGGCGATGGCGGAGATCTGCGGCACGCCCACGCCGGCAACGATACGGGTGGTGCAGATGGAGCCAGGGCCGATGCCGACCTTGACGGCGTCGGCGCCATGCTCGACCAGCGCCTTGGCGGCGGCAGCCGTGGCGATGTTGCCGCCGATGACTTCCACATGCGGATAGCGGGTCTTGACCCACTTGACGCGGTTCAACACGCCAGCGGAGTGGCCGTGGGCGGTGTCGACCACGATCACGTCCACGCCGGCCGCCACCAGCAGTTCGATGCGCTCGTCATTGTCCGGGCCCACGCCGACGGCGGCGCCCACGCGCAGCTTGCCGTGTTCGTCCTTGCAGGCGAAGGGGTGTTCGGTCGACTTTTCGATGTCCTTGACGGTGATCAGGCCACGCAGCTCGAAGGCGTCGTTGACGACCATCACGCGCTCCAGGCGGTGCTTGTTCATCAGGCGCTTGGCTTCTTCAGGATCGGCACCGGAGCCGTTTTCCTTGACGTAGACCAGCTTCTCGCGGGGAGTCATCTTGGCGCGCACTTCGGCGTCCAGTTCTTCTTCGAAGCGCAGGTCGCGGTTGGTGATGATGCCAACCAGTGCCTTGCCTTCGACCACCGGGAAGCCGGAAATGCCGTGCTGCTTGGACAGCGCGATCACGTCACGGATCTTCATGGTGGGGGGGATGGTGATCGGGTCACGGACCACGCCGGACTCGAAACGCTTGACCTTGGAAACCTCGCGCGCCTGTTCCTTGGGCGTCAGGTTCTTGTGGATGATGCCGATGCCACCCTCTTGCGCCATGGCAATAGCCAGGCGTGCCTCGGTCACGGTGTCCATCGCCGCCGAGACCAGCGGAATGTTCAACGAGATGTTGCGCGTCAGGCGCGTAGACAGGTTGGTATCTTTGGGGAGGATGTCCGAGAAGGCCGGAACGAGCAGCACGTCATCGAATGTGAGTGCTTTTTGGAGAAGACGCATAGTGTTTCCTATAGGCGCAAAAGCGAATTATACAGAAAAGCTTGGATTGCGTCTCGCACTAGTTGTGTTTATCCCTCCAGGCGTGGCAAAGACGCTGGATTCATTGAAACTCCGGTAAGACGCCGCCCCCTCAGGCCGCCGACTGTTCCTTGTGGATCGCGCGGCGACGGCGCGACTGCTTGGGGTCGGCGATCAGCGGCCGGTAGATTTCGATGCGATCGCGGTCGCGCAGGACAGTCTCCAGCGGCTTGACCTTGCCGAAGATGCCGACCTTGCACACCGACAAGTCGATGTCGGGTTGCTCGCGCGCCAGGCCGCTGGCGATGATGGCCTGCTGGATGGTGCAGCCGGGCGCCACTTCCAGGTCCCGCAGGATCTGCAGGTTGGGCGCGGCATAGCAGATCTGCACTTGCAAATGAGGCACTTCAGCCATATATCTGCTCGGCGCGCTTGCAGAAGGAATCGACGAAGCTGTTGGCGATCATGCTGAAGACCGGGCCGATGACGCTCTCGAGGATGCGGCTGGAAAATTCGTATTCCATGTCGAACTCGATCTTGCAGGCATCCTCGCGCAGGGCCTTGAAGTGCCAGCGGCCCTCGAAATGCTTGAATGGCCCTTCCACCAGGCGCATGGTCATGCTGGTGGGACGTTCATTGCTGTTCTGGGTACTGAAGGATTGCTTCAGGCCGTGATAGCTGATCTTGATCTTGGCCGTGAGGCTATGTTCGCTGCGTTCGGCGACCTCGACGCCACCGCACCAGGGCAGGAATTCAGGATAATCCTCGACCCGATCCACCAGGTTGAACATCTGCTCCGCGCTATAGTTAATCAGGACGGTTTTGTGTACGACTGCCATCGAGGGTGATCCGTTTGATAAAATCGCAAAGGCACAATTTTAACCGACGAGACGAATTTTTAATTAGATGAGCATTATTGATAACAAAAAGGCCTTTTTCGATTACTTCATCGAAGAGCGTTTCGAAGCAGGCCTCGTCTTGCAAGGTTGGGAAGTCAAGTCGATCCGCGCCGGCCGTGTGCAGCTCAAGGAAGCCTACGTGATCGTGCGCAATGGCGAAGTGTTCCTGTTCGGCTGCCATATCAGCGCGCTGACCAGTACTTCCACGCACGTCCATCCGGAAACCTTGCGCACCCGCAAGCTGCTGCTCAAGGCGGCCGAGATCAGCAAGCTGATCGGCAAGGTGGAGCGCTCCGGCTATACGCTGGTGCCGCTGAACCTGCACTACAAAGGTGGCCGCGTCAAATGCGAGATCGGCCTGGCCAAGGGCAAGAAGCAGCACGACAAGCGCGAGACCGAGAAGCAACGCGACAGCCAGCGCGAGATCCAGGCGGCCATGAAGCAGCACCGCCGCTGACCCGCATTGCCCGACACCATGCACACCGACGGCTGCCTCGCGCAGCCGTTGTCACATCTGCGTGAACCGCGCGCGGCAGGCTGCCACCAGCGCCTGCACCACCGGCGCCCACTGCCCCCGCACCGTCTGGCGGAACAACTGCACGGACCGGTACCAGTCGCTGCGGCTGGCCTGCAATCCCCAGCGCCACTCCCCCTCCAGCCGCAGTGGCAGCAAGGTTGGCACGTCGAGCGCGCCGGCCAGGTGCACCACCGCAGTGTCGACACTGATGATCAGGTCCAGCGCCCCGACCAGGGCGGCGGTATCGGCCCAGTCGTCCAGCGCCACGGCATGTAGCCGATGCCCCAGGTCCGCGTGGCTGGCCAGGTCGGAAGCCGGGATTTCCTTCTGCAGGCTCACGAAGTCGGCCGGCAGGTCCAGCAACGGCGCCAGTTCTGCCAGCGGCAGGTCACGACTGTGGTGGATGGTGGCATATTGCCGCCCCGCCCAGGCGATGCCGATGCGGGGCCGGCGTTCGGGCAGCAGCCCATCCAGTTGCTCGTGCCAGGCTTGTACCCGCGACGCGTCGATGCGCAGGTACGGTGGTTGCGGGCCCTGTGCAGGATCCGGCAGGTCCAGCAACCAGGGCAGGCTCATCAGGGACGCATGCAGATCGTGCGGCCCGGCCTGGACGGCCGTGGTCACGCAATCGATCGTGGGGAAGGACTGCGCCAGCAAAGGAAGTAGCGCCGCCGGGGCGCACAGTGTCACCTGCGCAGCTTGCTGTACCACCACGGCGATGTAGCGCGCGAACTGCAGGGTATCGCCCTGCCCTTGCTCCGCCCAGAGCAGCACATGCTTGCCCTGCACCTCGTCACCCGGACGCCAGCAAGGGCTGTCGGCCTGTATCGACCGGCGCGCCAGCTCGGCGATCTGGAAGCGGGATTCATGCTCGGCCCAGCCCTGGCGAAAATCGCCTTGCATCAACAGCAGATGTGCACGGCCGACACGCGCCTGGGCAAAGTCGGCTTGCAGCTGCGATGCGCGCTCGAAACTGGCCTGCGCCGCCTCGACCTGCCCCATGCGCCAGAGGATATCGCCGCGGTTGAAGGCCTGCAGCGCAGCTGCGCCAGCATCGCCGGGCTCCAAGGCTGGATAGCAGTCCAGGGCCTCTTCGTGGCGATTCAGGCGCAACAGGATGTCGGCGCGCAGGGCTTGGTGAGCCAGTTGTGCCGGCGCCTGCGCCAAAGCCAGGTCGATGGCGGCCAGCGCCTGCTCGGCCTGGTCCAGCTTGAGGAGGGTCTGCGCCAGGGTGCGGGCGATATCGGCTTGCTGTAGCGAGCCTGGGGCGGCATCGTCCAGCTGCGAGCGGCAGTGCTCGGCCAGGCTGGCCAAGGCAAGACGATGGGCGCTGCGCGCGTCGTCGAAATCGGGCGCAATATCCAGGCAAGCCTCGTAGGCAGCGACAGCGTCCTCCCAGCGCCCCTCCTGCTCGAACAGGTCGGCACGCTGCATCTGCGCCGGAAGGAATTGCTCGTCCAGCGCCAGCGCCTGGTCCAACGCGGCAAGCGCCGCCTCAGGCTGGCCGGCGCCGCGCAGGGCGATGGCCTCGCACATCAGGCCCATCAATCGCGCCAGGATGGCGGGGTCGGAAATAATCATGGCCGGCAGCTTAGCATGCTGACCGGCCATCTCCCACGGCTGGATCCATCCCGGATCGCAGCCTCAGGCGGTCGTATTGACCAGGTTGCCGGTCGTGTTGCCATCGGCCAGCTTGCTTTGCAGGGCTTGCAGGAAGCTGGTCAGGGAGGTCGTGCTTGAGGGAGCCCCCAGCGAGCTGAGCAGGCTGCTGAAGGACGTTTGCAGCGCACTGACCGAGCTGTCGGTGGAACTCGAGGTGGAACTGCCGGTGCTGCTGGAATCCGTACTGCTGGTGCTGCTGGTGCTGCTGGAGAGTTCGGAGATCAGGCTCTTCAGGTCCGCCTCCAGTCGTCCACCGTGATGGTGCGGGTGTCCGGCATGGGTGTAGGAGCTTGGGGTGGTCGACGCCGTTGCCGAGGTCGAGCTGGAGTCTTCGCTGTCGTTGCTCGCAGTGGTCGACGCGCTCGACGACGAGGAGCTGGTCGCCGTGGTGGAAGTAGCTGCCTGCGCACCCTGCGCATGCAGGGTGGCTATCAGTTGGTGCAGGAAGGCATCCAGCTTGGAGTCCACGTTGTTGGTCGTGCTGGTATCGGCAGAGGTGAGCGAGGTCGTGCTGGTGGCGCTGGTAGCGCTGGTGGATACGGCATCCAGCGACACGCCCAGCGAGGCCAGTACATCCTTGAGGGCGCCGATGAGGCCGCCACCTTCTCCTCCACCACGCGGCGGCGGTGGCGGCGGCGGGAAGTCGAACTGGGTATTAGCGCTGCTGGTGTTGCTGGTACTGCTCAGGCCGGACAGGCCCGAGAGATCGGCCAGCGTGAAATTGCTGGAAGAAATGCTGCTGATGGACATGATGGCCCCCCTGGTTGTGAACGGCGCGGCATTGAGCTCTTGCTATGGACAAGTATCGGATATCGCAGCATGTTAAGTTCGCTCCAGCGTGGTAAATCTGGGTAAATTTTCGTTGGGATGGCCTGCTGGCGCGGCTTTGCGGCTGGCGAAGCGCGAAAGGATTACTTGCCGGAAATCCCGGGGGCGGGTGTCACGGCGAAGAACAACTTTGCCTTGAAATGTTCGCCCCGACGTGGGTAAATGAATGTAAAGATGCAAATGTAAAGATGGTCTGAAACACTTCTGCAAAACCTTTTACGGCATATTACCGACTGCCGACGCCCGGCGGCATGAATGCAGGGCAACCCGAGAATGGAATGCAGCAATGTCTAAAGTGCTTTTGATCGACGATGATGTCGAACTCGTCGATATGCTCAAGGAATACCTGGAGCAGGAAAAATTCGAAGTCAATGTCGCCTACGATGGTGAGGCAGGTGCCGCCGAGGCGCTGACCGGCCAGTACGCGATTGCCGTGCTGGACGTGATGATGCCGCGCCTCAACGGGGTCGACACCCTGCGCCGCATCCGCGCCAAGAGCAGCATGCCGGTCGTGATGCTGACCGCCAAGGGTGACGACACCGACCGCATCATCGGCCTGGAACTGGGTGCGGACGACTACGTTCCCAAGCCCTGCACGCCGCGCGAGATCGCTGCCCGCATCCGCGCCATCCTGCGTCGCGCCTCGGCCGAGAGCAACGAACAGTCGCCCTACTCGCCGCTGGCCGTGGGCGCCCTGTCGATGTGGCCGGAACAACGCCGTGCCACCTGGAACAACAAGCCGCTGGAACTGACCAGCAGCGAATTCAACCTGCTCGAAGTGCTGGCACGCAATGCCGGCAAGCCGGTCAGCAAGCAGCACTTGTCGGAACAGGGCCTGGGTCGCCCACTGGCGCGCTTCGACCGCAATATCGACGTGCACCTCTCCAGCATCCGCCAGAAGATCGCCGCACTGGGCAGCGACAAGAGCTGCATCCAGACCGTCTACCGACTGGGCTATCAGTTCATCAAGGAATAAAGTGGGTCGGTTATTCTGGAAGTTCTTCTTCTTCATCGCCATTGCCCAGATCACCGCCACCTTCGGCGTGGGCGTGCTGTTCTGGATCGAGAACCTGGAACGGACCAACCGCTCCTCGGAAATCGACCTGAGCCCACCGGCCTCGTTCATGATCCGCTCGGCCGCTGCCACCCTGCAATTCGGTGGCACCGAAGCCTTGCGCAGCCTCATCAACGAGGGCCGTCCGCATCGCCTGCAGTTGTATGCGGTCGATGAAGAGAACAAGGACCTCATGGGACGCGAAGTCCCGCCCAAGCTGGTAGAAGAAGCCCGCCACGTGCTGGCCACCGAGAAAGACCGACGGGTGGTCGAGCTGGTCAAGGCGTCCAATGGCCACAGTTACCTGATGTTCATCCCGGCGCCCAACGACGAGTTCGGTCCGCCGCCGGGTCCGGGTGGCCCGGGTGGCAGGGAGCCGCGTCATCGGGGTGACCGTGGCCCTCAGCCGCTGTTCTTCCCGACCATGCCCATTGCCGTGGCCATGGTGGCCAGCCTGGTGTTCGCCTTGCTGCTGGCCTGGTATTTTTCCTATCCTATCCGCCACCTCAAGAATGCCTTCAACCAGGCCGCCAACGGCAACCTGGATCTGGAACTGGAACCGGTGATGAGTTCGCGCAGCGACGAGCTGGCCGACCTGGGCCGTGACTTCGACGCCATGACCGCCAAGCTGCGCACGCTCATGGAGAGCCAGCGCCGCCTGCTGCACGATGTGTCACACGAGTTGCGCTCGCCGATTGCCCGCCTGCAGATGGCCATCGGCCTGGCACGCGTGCAGGACAAGGACAAGCTGGACCTGACCCTGGAGCGCATCGAACGTGAAAGCGTGCGCATGGACAAGCTGGTGGGCGAACTGTTGACGCTCTCGCGCCTGGAAGCCAACGTACCCGGTTCGATGGAGGAACCCATCGCCATCCAGCCCATGCTGGGCGAGATGACCAGCGATGCCAGCTTCGAGGCCGAAACCCTGGGCAAGCGCATCGAAAGCCATATCGATTGCCGCGTCCAGATCAAGGGCAATCCGGAGCTGCTGTACCGCGCCATCGAAAACGTGCTGCGCAATGCCATCAAGCACACCGCGCCCGATACCACGGTGCAGATCGTGGCCCAGATCGACGAGATCAACAAGATGTTGCACCTGTCCATCCTCGATCGCGGCCCGGGCGTACCCGAGGAAGAGATGAACAGCATCTTCGAACTGTTCTTCCGCAGCAGTCGCACCAAGAGCAACAGCGCCGGCCATGGCCTGGGCCTGTCGATTGCCAGGCGCATCGTGGAGGCTCACCAGGGCTTCATCCGGGCGGCCAATCGCAAGGATGGCGGCTTGCGGGTGGACATCACCCTGCCCTTCATGGCCGATGAACCGGCCAAGGGCGCCACGCTGGAGAGCTGAGGCGGCACCCACCAGGAACGCGAGCGCTGCCCCTTCCAACAAGACAAAAGCCCCGTGCGGCCTGACGCTGCACGGGGCTTTGCTTGTCCTGGCCGCCCCCTGAGGGTGGCCAAAGCCTGCCTATTGGCCGCCCTCTGCGTCTCCGGTAGCGATGATGGCCCCCATCAGGCCGCGCTGCACGGCCACCTGGAAGGCCTGCAACTCGCTCACTCCCTGCTCCGCCGGATAGGGAATCGGCAAGCGATTGAACAGCACAGCCCACGACCAGCCGTCGGCGCGTGACTGCAGGTAGGCGTAGGTCCCGGTGGTCAAGGCGCCGCTGTGTGAAAGGATCTCTACGCCACCCATACGCGTGACGACCCAGCCCAGCCCATAGTTGTTGTCCGGCATGGCGCCCGGACGCTGCTTCATCAGGCTCACGGTGGCAGGCTTGAGCAAGGCCGGCATGGTCCGCCCCTGGGCGGCATCGGCCAGGCGTACCAGGTCAGCAGCCGTACAGATCCAGCCGGCCGTGGCGTCCATGCTGGCAAAATGCAGCCCGGCGTAGGATTCGGGGCCGGTGGCGCCGCTGCCATCCTGGCTGGGTACCGCCGGCCAGCGCGGGTCATCGTAGTAGACCGTTTCATTGGCAGCGCGCTGCATGCGGGCATCGCCGGCAATGAGCGCGTCCTCGACGCCTGCGGGCTGCAGCACCAGCTCCTGCACTGCTTGCGCATAGGGCTTGCCGGACTTGTGCTCGATGATGCGTCCCAGCACGTTGTAGGCGAGATTGCTGTAGAAGAACTCGGTGCCGGGCGCGGCGTCGAGCAGGCGTTGCTTCACCATGTAAGCGATCACGTCGCGCGCCGAGGCCGGGGCCGCCACCTGCTGCGCCTTGGCGATATTGACCAGGTCGTATTGCGGGTCGTAGTCGCTGCCGCCCCAGCCACTGGTGTGCTGCAGCAGGTCACGCAGGCTGATCTTCAGGACGCGCTGGTCCAGCGGCTGGGCAAAATCGGGATAGGCTACGTCAGGCAACAGGCCCTCGGGGCCGAAGACCTTGCGATCCAGCACCTGCGGCAGTTCATCCTCGAACAGCTTGAGCACGGCCAGGGCCGTCACGACCTTGGAGACACTGCCAATACGCATGCGCGTGGCCGGCGTGACCGGCGTGTTCGATTCCGTCACGGCCATCCCGTAGCCGCGTTGGTACAGCAACCGTCCCTGGTAGGCGATGGCGATGCTGGCGCCGGGGATGGGGTACTGGGCCAGCAACTGCGCCATCCGGGCATCCACCCGGGCGGCCAGCGCGGCCGCATCAGGCGTGTCCTCGGCGCTGGCGGGCACCGTCAGCAGCAGGCTGCTCGCGGCCAGCCCCGCGGTGGTGCGGGCCAGCGCGGAAAGGAAAAAACGACGCGAAAAAGACAAGTGCATCCCCTATTTCTGTTGCTTGACCACTTGCAGGGCGGTGGCGATCAGCCCGCCCATGTCCGACAGGTTGGCCGGCACGATGATGGAATTGTTGGTCTTGGCCAGCTTGCCGAAGGCGTCCACATACTGCTCGGCCACCTTCAGGTTGACGGCATCCGTGCCC
>JAFAMT010000353.1 GCA_019233085.1 Herbaspirillum sp. | reverse complement strand
GCCCTGATGGCCAAGCCGCGCCTGTTGATGCTGGACGAGCCCAGCCTGGGGCTGGCGCCGCTGATCGTGCGCGAGATCTTCCGCATCATCGCCGAGCTGCGCCGGCGCGGCGTCTCCATCCTGCTGGTGGAACAGAATGCGCGCGCTGCCCTGCAGGTGGCCGACTACGGCTACGTGCTGGAAAACGGCGCGATCCGCATGCACGGCCCGGCCAGCCAGCTGGCTCATGACCGCCGCGTGATCGAGGCTTACCTGGGCTTGTCCGGCAAGCACCAGGACAAGCTGGCCGGTTGAGTCTTTCCCCTGGACATCCCCTCATGAACCAAGACATTCCTTCCCCAGCCACCCCGCTGCGCATCTGCATCGCCGGTGCCGGCGCCATTGGCGGCACGCTGGCAGTGCGCCTGTCGGCGGCCGGCCACCAGGTCAGCGTGCTGGCGCGTGGCCAGACTCTGCAAGCCATCCGCGAACGCGGCCTGACCCTGCACGACCTCAGCGGCACTACCCAGGCCCGTCCCGCCGCCAGCGACCGGCCCGAGTTCGGTGTGCAGGACGTGATTTTCCTGTGCGCCAAAAGTCAGGACATGTCAGCCCTGCTGCCGCAGGTCGCCCCCATGGTGGGCGAGCAGACCGTGGTGATACCCACCAACAATGGCGTGCCCTGGTGGTATTTCCACCGCGAGGGCGGGCGCTTCGACGGGGAGAGGGTCAAGGCCGTCGATCCCGAGGGCGCGCTGGCGGCAGCCGTGCCGCTGGAGCGCCTGATCGGCAGTGTGCTCTTCATCACCGCCGAAGTGGTCGGACCGGGCGAGATCCGTTCCGTCAATCCGCACCTGATGGTGTTGGGCGAGCCTTCCGGCGAGATGAGCGAGCGCCTGCTGCGGGTGCGTGCGGCAGTCGAGGCCGCCGGCATCGAGGCCCGCGCCACCGACCGCATCCGCGACAAGCTGTGGACCAAGATCATCGCCAACATCAGCACCAATCCGCTGTCGGTCATCACCCAGGGCACGCTGGAGCAGTTGTACGGCTTGCCGGAGTTGCGCGAGGTGGTCAGCCAGATCATGCGCGAGACCCTGCAGGTGGCGGCCAGCTATGGCGCCCGCGTCGATATCGATCCTCTCACCTTCGTGCAGCTGGGGGAGGCCATGGGGGCGTTCCGCACCTCCATGCTGCAGGACTGGGAACGCGGTCGTCCGCTGGAACTGGCGGCCATCGGCGATGCGGTGCTGGAAATGGCCGAGCGCTTCGATCTGCCCATGCCGATCACGCGGGCCATGGTGTCGCTGGCGCGGTTCAGGGGCGAGGCGGCGAGGCAGCAGAAAGAGCAGCAAGACAACAATCCGCAGCCTGCCGCCAAGGCAGCGTGAGCGGCAGTACCCTGGCTACCGTCCGGACTGAGTAGCCACGCGGCGGTGTATCGAAGACGCTTTAGCGTGGTCGGGAATACCCTGGCTACCGTCCGGGCTGAGTAGCCGCGCAGCGGTGTATCGAAGACGCTTTAGCGTGGTCGGGAATACCCTGGCTACCGTTCGGACTGAGTAGCCGCGTAGCGGCGTATCGAAGACGCATTGACGCATCAACGATGGACGCGCCTTCGATACGGTCCTGCGGACCTGCTCAGTCCGAACGGTCTTCGCTATTTTCAGAGAACGTCGTTTTCGATTCAGGAGTTCCATCAATGAACATCATGCAATACAGCTACGGCGCAGATAAGCCGGTCCACTGCAGCGACCAGGAATGGGCCCTGCGCATCCAGCTGGCCCACTGTTATCGCCTGGTCGATTACCTTGGCTGGACCGAGATGATCTTCAACCACATCTCGGTACGGGTGCCGGGACCGGAGCATCACTACCTGGTCAACCCCTTCGCCCTGAACTACAACGAAGTCACCCCGGCCAACCTGTTGAAAGTGGGCCTGGACGGCCAACTGGCCGAGCCGTCGGACTACAAGGCCAATCCGGCCGGCTTCGCCCTGCATAGCGCCATCCACGGCGCCCGCGACGACCTGCGCTGCGTGATCCACACGCACACCACGCCGATCTCGGCGGTGACGATGAAGAAGAGTGGTTTCGAACACAACGACTTCTACGGCGCGCAATTGTTCGGCCGCATCGGTTACCACGACTTCGAGGGCATCACGCTGTTTGCCGAAGAGAAGGAGCGCATGCTGCAAAGCCTGGGCGAGAAGCACATCCTGGTGCTGCGCAACCACGGCGTGGCGGTGTGCGAGAGCGATATCGAGCGCGCCTTCTTCCTGCTTTGGACGGTGCAGCGCGCCGCCGAGATCCAGGTGGCAGGGCGCGCCATGAGCGGCGAAGACCAGCAGCTGCCCGACGGCGTGCGCCAGAAGTGCGCCGACCTGACCCAGCAACTGATCCGCAATGACGGTTTTGCCGTGATCTTCTTCGAGGCCATCGTGCGCAAGATGCTGAAGGCGGTCTATGCGGTGAAGTGATGGCGAACCGCACATTCATCACTGCGATCGATCAATGAAAAATCGCGCCGGTCCGGAAGGACGGCGCGATTTTTTTATAACAGCAGGGCGGGGATCAGCGCGTGCCGGTCTTGTCCCAGTCAGCGCTGCGATCGGAGGCGCCGCCCGCCACCGAATACAGCGCGCCCGGCGCATTGCGGGTCTTCTGGAACTCTTCCAGCGACTGGCCGCGCATGGCCGCATAGATGTGCAGGTTGGACACGCCCACCACCGCGCCCATCTTTTCCAGCAGGAAGAAGATCACGCCATAGCGGATCATGGCCTGCCAGTCGCGGCGGCTGATCATGTCGCGTTCTTCGGTGGACAGGCCGGCCTCCTCGAAGGTCGCCTCGGGATCGGCCAGGAAGCGTTCGCGGAAGGCCGGCTGGATCAGCTGGTGCAGGTAACGGTTGATGCGGTAGCGGCGGTGGCTGGTCTCCAGCGTGAAGGGATAGGTGCCGGCCAGTTTCTCGATACCCCTGAGCTGGGTGGCGATGTGGGCCAGGTGACGTTCCACCTCGGCGGCCTGCAGGGCAGCATCGACCGCCACGGCGGGTTCGTAGACGGCCACCGCGATACCGGTCATCGAGGGCAGGTAGTACTCGCGGTGCAGGCAGTTCACGCCGGCCGGCATGGCGCCGCGCATGATGAGCCACATGATGACCTCGGCGCTTTCCAGACCGCCCAGGGTCGCCAGTTCGGCGTGGGTCAGGCGGGTCAGGGCCTCGGGATCGTGTTGCAGCAGGTCCAGGAACTGGTGGTCCCAGGGCGTGTTGTTGAAGCCGGCGCGTTCGCCATGCACCTGGTGCGACAGGCCGCCGGTGGCGACGATGACCACGTCCAGGTCTTCCGGATAGCTCTCGATGGCGCGGCGCAGGCCCTGGCCCAGCTTGTAGCAGCGGCGCGCGGTCGGCACCGGGAACTGCAGCACGCCCACCTGCAGCGGGATGATCTGGCCGGGCCAGCCGTCCTGGTGGTCCCACAGCATCGACAGCGGCGAGAAGCAGCCATGGTCCAGCGGCTTGTGCTGGAAGAAGGACATGTCGAATTCATCGGCCATGAGCGAGCTGCCGATATGGCGCGCCAGCGCCGCATGACCGCCCACTGGCGGCAGCTTGCGGGCGCCGCCGCCTTCGTCGGCGACCTGGTAATGGTCACCCACGCCCAGGGCGAAGGCTGAGTAGTGGTCGAAGAAGAAGGAGGTCACGTGGTCGTTGTAGACCACCAGCAGGACGTCCGGCTGCTTCTCCTTGAGCCACTGCTGTACCGGTTCGTAGGCCTTGAAGATGGGGGCCCAGACCTGGTCGTGCTGCTTGTTGGCATCGAGCGCGAAGCCGATGGTGGGGGTATGCGAGGTGGCGATGGCGCCGACGATATTGGCCATGAAATCTATTCCTGTTCCAGATGAATCCGGTATGACTGCTCAAGCAGACTGATCAGACTGCAGCGGCGGGGCGCTGGCCCAGCTGGATGAACACGATGATGAGCGCCGCCAGGGTCGCTGGCACGGCCAGGATGGCGATGACAGCACCGAAGCCCCAGCCCATCGACAGCAGCATGCCACCGGCGAACGACCCAAGGATACTGCCGAAGCGGCCCACGCCCAGCATCCACGACACCCCGGTGGCCCGCACCACGGTCGGATAGCAGGAGGGGGCGAAGGCGTTCAGGCCGGTCTGCGCACCGCTCATGCAAAAGCCCGCCAGCAATACATAGGCTGCGAACATGCCCGACTGTACGCTGCCCGAGGCCAGCAGCAGGATGAATACGGCGCCCGAGACATAGGCCGCGGCGATGGCGCGGCTGGGCGACCAGCGGTCCATCAGGTAGCCTACCACCAGCGCGCCGACGGTGCCGCCGAGCTGGAACAGGGCGGTGATGCTGGCGGCCTTCTCGATGGGCAGGCCGGCATCCTTGATCAGGGTGGGCAGCCAGCCGGAGAGCAGGTAGATCACCAGCAGGCCCATGAAATAGGTCCCCCACAGCGACAGCGTGGTCTTGCGGTAGTGCTCCGAGAGCAGCACCTTGCCCGGCTGGGTGCTCTTGACCTGCGGCTCGCTCACGCAAAAAGTCTGGCCGGCGGAAAACTCACCGCCGCAGACGCGTGCCAGGGTACGGGCGATGCGATCGGCGGGATAGTTGCGTACCACCATGAAGCGCGCCGATTCCGGCACCAGCCACAGGTACAAGGGCAGGCACACCAGCGGGATGGCGCCTCCGACCATCAGCACGGTACGCCAGCCGTGTTCGGGCAGCAGCGCGGCAGCCACGAAACCGACCAGGGCCGAACCCAGGTTGAAGCCCGTAAACATGATCGCCAGCAAGGTGCTGCGCGAGCGCTCCGGCACATATTCGGAGAGCAGGGTGGTGGCATTGGGCATGGCCGCACCCAGGCCCAGGCCGGTCAGCAAGCGCAGCGCCGACAGCGTCACCACGTCATGCGCGGCGGCACAGGCCAGGCTGCATACGCCGAACCAGGCCACTGCTGTCATCAGCAGTTTCTTGCGGCCGTAGCGGTCCGACAGCGGCCCCACCAGCAGCGCGCCCAGGGCCAGGCCGATGGGTGCCGCGCTCATGACCACGCCGAAGGCCGCACGCGAGATGCCCCATTCCTTGGTGATGCCCGGGGCCAGGAAGCCCATGATGGCCACGTCCATGCCGTCGGTAGCGACGATCAGGAAGCAAAGTACCAGCAAGAGCCACTGGTAGCCGGACATCTTGCGTGCATTGATGTGCGAGCGCACGTCCAGCGATTGTGCTGTATTCATTAAGTCTCCGTCGTGATGTGGAATTATTGGAAAGCGCCGGTTTATGTTCACGCGGCTGGAGTGGGGCAGGTCCAAGCGCAACAAGCCTGCCTCGACATGGCAAGCAGTGTAAGGCGGGGCGCTCGGGCGAGTATTGCTTTCGGCTACCTGAGTGTTGCCATTTGCTAATCGAGGTGGATTTCTGCCAGATCAGCGCCAGGCCGCGGCGACCGCCTCGATCTCCTGTTGCAGCACGCGTGCGCCCGGTGAGAGGTGGGCGCCACGGCGCTGCATCAGGCCGATCTTGCGTTGCAGGCCGTGCATGGCCAGGGGCAGGGTGGTCAGCTGGCCGGTGGCGATCTCGTGGTGCAGCTGCTTGGCCGAGATCACGGTGAGCATGTCGCTGCCCACCATCAGGCCGCGCAGCAGCGCCAGGTCGCCGGTTTCCACGGCCGGGCGCGGGGCCGGCCAGTGGCTGTCGCGGAAGAATTGCTCGATGGAATCGCGCAGCGGCGTGCCGGCCCGCGACAACACCCAGGGATAGCCCTCCAGGTCGGACAGGGCCAGCTTCCTGCGCTGCGCCAGCGGATGGCCGGCACGGGCGATCAGGACGGCGCTGTCTGCCACCAGCGGGCGCATGTCGAAGGTGTCGCCGGAGAAGGTGCGCAGGGCGCCGACGATGAAGTCGATGCGCCCGCTCATGAGGCCGGCCGCCAGTTCTTCGTAGGGGCTCTCCAGCGAGCGGATCTGCAGGCGCGGGTGGCGCGCCAGTACCCGCGTGAGCGCGGTGGGCAAGAGCTGCGAGCGCGCCAGCGGCAGCGCGCCGATGGTCACGGTACCCTGCACGATGCCTGCGAGCGCGGCGATGTCTTCGGGGATATGGCGCAGCTCGGCCAGGGCGCGGCCGAAGCGCTCGGTCCAGCGGCGTCCCGCGTCGGTGGGCAACATCCCATGGGCGGTGCGGAAGAACAGGGGCTGGCCCAGGATGCCTTCCAGCATCGCCAGCGACTGGCTCACCGCCGAGGGCGAGACCTCCATGAGCCGCGCCACGCTGGGCATGTGGTGGGTCTCGGCCAGCAGGGCGGCGGCTTGCAGGCGGCGCTCATTGAAGAGCGCATCCAGGCTGGCCACCTGGCTGCCGGTGCGCTCGCGCAGGCGCAGGGCGTCGTCGCGCACCTCGCGCAGTTCGGCCTCGATGCGTTCCACCCGCAGCCGCACGGCCTCGCCAGCGGCGGTGAGCAACATGCCGCGACCACGACGCTCGAACAGTTGCGTCTCCAGGCTCTGCTCCAGCGCCGCCACCGAACGCGCCACCGCCGATGAAGCGCGCAGCAGCGTATCGGAAGAACGGCGCACGCCGCCGGTGGTGGCGACGACATTGAAGACATGCAGGTGACGCAGGTTGAGCAAGGACATGATGGTGGTCCGGCGGACTGCCGGTTTCTGAACCCGATTAGAAAATTAGAACAGAGGAAGGCCTAGAACGCAACCAAGGCCGGTCATCGCTCACGCATACTCGGCGCCATCATTTCCAAAGGTCAAGAGCGTGCCTACTACCGACAGCCCGGATTTCCTGCCCCTTGCCTGCACCCTGATGCGGGGCGGCACCTCGCGTGGCCCCTTCTTCGTGGCCAGCGACCTGCCGGCCGACGTGGCCGCGCGCGACCGCGTGCTGCTGGCGGCCCTGGGCTCGCCCGACCGGCGCCAGATCGATGGCCTGGGTGGCGCCCATCCGCTGACCAGCAAGGCCGGCATCGTCAGCCGCAGCAGCTTGCCGGGGGTGGACCTGGATTTCCTCTTCGCGCAACTGCAGCCCGATTCCGACCGGGTCGATACCACGCCCAATTGCGGCAACATGCTGGCCGCGGTGCTGCCCTTCGCCATCGAGCGCGGGCTGGTGACGGCGGGTGAGCAGACCACTACCGCCCGGGTGCTCACGCTCAACACCGGCATGCAATGCGATATCACGGTGCAGACCCCGGGCGGGCGCTTGCGCTACAGCGGCGACACCCGCATCGATGGCGTGCCGGGTAGCGCCGCGCCGGTCAGCATCAGCTTCCTCGATACGGCCGGCTCGGTCTGCCCGGCCCTCTTGCCCAGCGGACGCGTGCTGGACCGCGTGCGCTTGAGCAGCGCCGACGGCACCGTCCATGAGATTGCCGCCACCCTGATCGACAACGGCATGCCCATGGTGCTGGTGCGCGCGGCCGACCTCGGCATGCGCGGCGACGAGAGCGTGGCCGTCCTCAACGCCGACCGCGTGTTGAAGGACAAGCTGGAGGCACTGCGCCTGGCGTGCGGCCCGCTCATGGGCCTGGGTGATGTGACAACCAGGAACTACCCCAAGATGTGCCTGCTCTCGGCCCCCCGGGAGGGCGGCAGCATCGCCACCCGCTGCTTCATCCCGCATGTCTGCCACGACGCCATCGGCGTGCTGGCCGCCGTCACGGTGGCTACCGCCTGCGTGCTGGAGGGATCGGCGGCGCAGGGGCTGGCCCGTACCGGTGGCGGCCTGCAGCGCACCGTCTCGGTCGAGCATCCCAGCGGCGAATTCAGTGTGGTGCTGGAGCTCGATCCGCGCGACCCGCAACAGATCCGGCGCGCTGCGCTGCTGCGCACGGCGCGCCCCATCATGCGCGGGGAAGTCCTGGTCCCCGCCCACCTCTTCAACGAAACGGACTGAGTCCCCATGCGAGACAGCCTCATCATCGATTGCCACGGCCACTACACCACCGCCCCGAAGGCGCTGGAAGAATGGCGCAACCGGCAGATCGCCAACCTGAATACGCCCGAGCTCGGCCCCAAGGTAGCGGAGCTGAAGATCAGCGACGACGAACTGCGCGACTCCATCGAGACCAACCAGCTGCGCCTGATGAAGGAGCGCGGTGCGGATCTCACCATCTTCTCTCCGCGTGCCTCCTTCATGGCGCATCACATCGGTGACCTCAATACCAGCCAGACCTGGGCGGCGATCTGCAACGAGCTGTGCCATCGGGTCTCGCAGCTGTTCCCCGATCACTTCATCGGCGCGGCCATGCTGCCGCAGTCGCCGGGCGCCGATATCCGCACTTCCATTGCGGAGATGGAAAAGTGCGTGAAGCAATATGGCTTCGTCGGTATCAACCTCAATCCCGATCCCTCGGGCGGTCACTGGAGCTCGCCGCCGCTGTCGGACCGCAGCTGGTATCCGCTCTACGAAAAGATGGTGGAGCTGGAGGTGCCGGCCATGATCCATGTGAGCACCAGCTGCAATGCCTGCTTCCACACCACCGGGTCGCACTACCTCAATGCCGATACGACGGCCTTCATGCAGTGCCTGAACTCGGACCTGTTCAGGGATTTCCCGACGTTGAAGTTCCTGATCCCGCATGGCGGCGGCGCGGTGCCGTATCACTGGGGCCGTTTCCGGGGGCTGGCGCAGGAGATGAAAAAGCCGCTGCTCAAGGATCATCTCTTGAACAACATCTTCTTCGACACCTGTGTCTACCACCAGCCCGGCATCGACCTGCTGACCCGGGTGATTCCGGTGGAGAACGTGCTGTTCGCCTCCGAGATGATCGGCGCAGTGCGTGGCATCGACCCCGAGACCGGCCACTACTACGACGACACCAAGCGCTACATCGAGGCCGCCAGGCTGAGCGCCGCGGAGCGCCACCAGATCTATGAAGGCAATGCCCGCCGCGTCTTCCCGCGCCTGGATGCCGCCCTGACACGAAAAGGACTGTGAGCATGAGCACACCGCTGATGAATCAACTGGGCGTGGTCAAGCGCCAAATCGCGCGCGCCGATGCAGGCGCGGCAGAACAACTGGGTCGCCATGGCGTGGCTACCGTGCATGAGGCACAGGGACGTACCGGGCTGCTCAAGCCCTATATGCGTCCCATCTATGCGGGCGCCTCGGTGTCGGGTACGGCCGTGACGGTGCTGCTGCACCCGGGTGACAACTGGATGATGCATGTGGTGGCCGAACAGATCCAGCCGGGCGACATCGTCGTGGCAGCAGTCACCGCCGAATGTACCGATGGCTATTTCGGTGACCTGCTGGCGACCAGCTTCATGGCGCGCGGGGCGAAGGGCTTGATCATCGATGCCGGCGTGCGTGACGTGAAGGTCTTGAAGGAAATGGGCTTCCCGGTCTGGAGCCGGGCCATCAGCGCCAAGGGCACCATCAAGGCCACACTGGGCTCGGTCAACATCCCGGTGATCTGCGCCGGGGCGCTGGTCAACCCGGGTGACGTGATCGTGGCCGATGACGATGGCGTGGTGGCGGTGCCGGCCGCGGACGCCGCGCGCGTGGCGCAGGTGGCACAGCAGCGCGAAGACCTGGAAGGGCAGAAGCGCGCCCAGCTCGCCGCCGGCGTGCTGGGACTGGACATGTACAAGATGCGCGGACCGCTTGAGGCGGCCGGGCTCAGGTATATCGACTAAGAGACCATAGGAGGAGACCGGAACAACAAAAAAACGATTCCCATCAGACAGTCATATCGGGCAGTCAACGCTATCAAGAACAAGAGCTGAGCAAGCCAGGGAGTCTGTTGCGAGACAGGTTTTCCAGTCGACTATCGTTCGCCCTGAGTAGCGGCATGGCCGCGTATCGAAGGCGCTCTGCGGCTTGTGTCGCAGGGCAAGGCATCTGCGCGTCTTCGATACGGCCCTGGCGGGCCTGCTCAGTGCGAACGGCCGTCGTCGGAAGTCGCAGCAGCCTTCTTGAAAACACCGGGCCGGCACACCAGCCAGCCCACTCGCCAATCCAAGGAGAAGGAAGACACCATGCAAACCGCATCCCACCCGGCCACCCTCACCACGGCCACCCCCTCGTCCGGCTGGAAGGACCGTGCTGCGCTGCTCAAGGCCGGCATCATCGGCGGCCTCACCGGCGGCGTCATCATCTGGATCTACGAAGCGCTGGTCTGGGTCGGCGCACAACACCTGATGCCGCTGGCCGGCATCCCGCGCAACGCCACCGGCCTGGTATTCGGCCGCGAGGTACAGGAGTCGCTGGGGCTGCTGGCCTACTTCGTGGGCACGGGCATCCACTTCTTCTTCACGCTGGTGTGGGGCATCCTGTTCGCGGCGATCTGGCCGTATTTCCGTCGTCGCGGCTACGAGGCGACCTTTGTGGCCCTGTTCTATGCGGTGGTGGCGTGGATCCTGATGCACGTGGCCATCATGATCGCCTCCGACAACCATCCCAACTACTACGATCCGGTCGTGATCATCGGCGGCTTCATGTCGCACCTGTTCTTTACCGTGCCGCTGGCGCTGATCGTCAAGAAGCATTTCGAACGACAGGCCTGAGTCTTACCAGTCCCCAGCATCACCAGTCCTTCCGCCCGTGCTTGCGCGGGCGGCGGGAGCCTGCGCGCCCGGTCGGATGGCGCCGGCCACATCCACAACACCAACAACACCGATTTACCCACAGGAGGAGAATCCCCATGCAGTTCAAGAACCCCACCCGATTGCTGCCGGCAGCCTTGCTGCTGGCTGCCAGCCCCGTTGTCCTGGCCCAGAGTTCGGTGACCATCTATGGCGTGATGGATGTCTATACCGCCTACCAGAAGAGCACCGTGGGCGGCAAGGACACCTCGCTCTGGGCCATGGGCAACAATGGCGAGATGACCAGCCGCCTCGGCTTCAAGGGAAGCGAAGACCTGGGCGGCGGCTATCGCGCCAGCTTCAACTTGGAAACCGGTTTCGATTCCAGCACCGGCGCGCTGCAGAACAGCTATCGCCTCTTCGACCGCCAGTCCTGGGTGGGCCTGGGCGGCGGCTTCGGTGAGGTGCGCGTGGGACGGCAGAACAGTGTCATGTTCCTCTACTCGGGCAACATGGATGCCTTCGGTGCGGCCACCTATGGCTCGGCTTATAACAACTTCGCCAACTGGCTGGCGCGGGTGGATAACGACATCAGCTACGTCTCGCCGAAATTTGCCAACTCCAATCTGGAGTTGCACTACTCGGTGGGTGAACGCGCCGGCAGCACAGCGTCCAATGCGGTCTACCAGATCGGTGCGCAGACCCAGCAGGGCCCGCTCTACGTGGGCAGTGCCTACCTGAACGCCAACAATGGCACCAATACCAACAGCGTCAAGCAGTTCATGCTGGGGGGTAACTACGACTACGGCAACGGCAAGGTCTACCTGGCCTTCTTCCGTACCAACGAAGTGATCTCGGCCACCACCGGCAATGTCTTCGCCAATCCGGCCGGCAAGTACGACCCCAGCGGCAACGTGGTCGGCAATACGCCGGGCAATTACCACAACACCTATAGCCTGTCGGCCGACTACCGCCTCAACGCACAGACCACCATCGGCGCCGGGGGCGGCTATGTCAAGGACAGTTCCAGCTACGACAACAATGCGCGCCAGTTCAGCCTGATCCTGAACTATGACCTGTCCAGGCGCACCCGCCTGTATGCGGTAGCCTCGCGCCTGATCAACCAGAATACGGCGGCCTACAAGATGACCGGCGCCAGCTATACCGCCGGCCAGGCCCTGGTGCCGGATGCAGGCGCCAGCGAGACCGGCGTGCAGCTGGGCATCCGTCACACCTTCTGAGCGTTCTGAACCAGCGGGCTAATAGTGGTCGCGGCTGGCCCGGGCAATCAGGGTATTGAGAAAGGCCCGGGCTGCATTGGGCAGGGTGCGGCCACTGAGGGACTGGATCTCCAGTTGCAGGGTATTCATGTCCTTGTCACGGATGGGCAGGGCCGCCAGCTGGCCGGCGCGCACCAGCTTCCTGATGGGCAGGGCCGCCGAGAAGCCGATGCCTTCGCCGGACATCACGAAGCACAGCAAGGCGCTGATGGAGTCGGCCGACAAGGTCGGCTCCAGCAGGACGTTGCGGCGGCTGCAGCAGGCGTCGATCAGGCGGCGCATGGTGATGTTCTTCTGCGGCATGGCCAGCGGGTAGGGCGCCAGTTCAGACAACGTCACCTGCTTGCGCTGCGCCAGCGGATGGCCGGGATGCATCACCGCCATGATGGGCGCGCGCTGGGCAAACTCCACCTTGATATCGGCGTCGGGTGCCATGGTGAAGGTCAGCCCCAGGTCCACCGCGCCTTCGCGGATCTGCTGGGCCACGTGCACCGCATTGCCCACCGAGAGATGAAAGCGGATGCCCTTGTGCTGGCGGCAGAAATGCTCGATGGCGCTGGGCACGAATTCCAGCGCGAAACCCTCGGTACAGGCCAGCTTGACCTCGCCACGCCGCAATCCCTTCAGGGCCGCCAGTTCATTGCCGATGCGCTCGGCTTCGAGCTGCATGCGCAGGGCATGCGCGGCCAGCAGTTCGCCGGCCGCATTGGGGCGCATGCCGCGCGAGACACGCTCGAACAGCGGCGTGTCCAGCTCGGCTTCGAGCCGGGCGATCTGGCGGCTGATGGCCGAGGATGCCACATTGAGCGTGGCGGCCGCCTCCGTGATGGAGCCGCGCCGCACCACTTCGAGGAAGTAGCGCACCGCAGTCTCCTGCAGCACGCGGGTATGGATGGTAGACATAAGGGCATTGTAGGAATGGTTTGCCGATTCGGCAATCAGTTATTCGAAAACTTGTACTTGTGGCAAACCATGCCTGGCCTTAGGATGAATCCACGTTACGGCGGGAGCGTCCCGTCGTCTGGCCTGAAGGGAAAGCTTCATGGATGCTGCGGCAAGAGGTGGCAAGTACAAATACCTGGTACTGGTCCTGCTGTACCTGGGCTGGTGCGTGTCCTACATCGATCGCGCTGCCATCACCTTCGCGGCCACCCAGATCGCCAGCGAATTCCAGTTGAAGCCCTCCGACCTGGGCATCCTGCTCTCCAGTTTCTTCCTCGGCTACTCGTTGCTGCAATTGCCCGGCGGCTGGCTGGCCGACCGCTTCGGCTCGCGTCCGGTGATCGTCATCTCCATCCTGCTGTGGTCGGTCTTCACCGGCATCACCGGGCTGGCCTGGTCCATCACCAGCCTGGTGGTGATCCGCTTCGTGTTCGGCCTGGGCGAGGGCGCCTTCCCGGCGGCCAGCGTCAAGGGCGTGGCCGAGACCTTCACGCGCGAGGAGCGGCCCAAGATGTCATCGCTGCTGATGTCCTCCAACTATATCGGCAGCATGCTGGCGCCGCTGCTGATCGCGCCGCTGATCGTGCATTACGGCTGGCGCACCGTGTTCCACTATATCGGCATCGCCGGCCTGGCGTTCGCGCTGGTGTACTGGTTCTGCGTGCGCCCGGTGCGTCCTGGCGCCGGTGGCAGCAAGGCCATCAACAAGGCCTCCTTCAAGGCGCTGCTGAAGATGCCGCTGATGTGGCAGATCGTGGCGGTGTGGTTCGGCCTGTCCATCATCAACAAGGGCCTGGACAGCTGGATGCCGACCTACCTGATGACCGTGCGCGGCCTGAACCTGAAATCGGTGGGCCTGCTGCTGCCGCTGCCCTACATCATGGCCGGCCTGTCCACCGCCATCGGCGGCTGGGTGATGGTGCGCTTCTTCGATGGCCGCGAACGCGTGCTGCTGATCGGCAGCTCGCTGCTCACCGCCCTGTTCGTCTATTGCATGTACACGGCGCAAAGCGTCGATGGCGTGATCGCCTACCAATGCCTGGCCTATTTCTTCAAGTCCTTCGTGCTGGCCGTCTGTGTCGCCTTGCCGACCAAGATGCTGCAGGCGCAACTGGTCGGCAGCGGTATGGGCATGGTCAACCTGGGTGGGCAACTGGCGGGGTTCATCTCGCCGCTGGTGATCGGTTTCCTGGTCAGCGCCTTTGCCAACTATGACTATGCCTTCGCCTTCCTGGTCGGCGCGGCCCTCTTCTCGGTGGTGGTGAGCCTGTTCATCCGTACCCAACGCAGTCCGGCGCAAGTGCAGCCGGCCTGAGCCTCTTCAAGGAAATCCGCATGCATGACAACACCCTGGTCGAAAAAAGCGCAGTCGAGCTGCGCGCCCTGATCGGCAGCAGGCAGCTCTCGCCGGTCGAGTTGCTGGAGGCCTGCGTCGCCCGCATCGAAGACATCAACCCCCACATCAATGCCGTCACCGCGACCTGCTTCGAGCGCGCCCGCGCCGAGGCCCGCGTGGCCGAGCAGGCGTTGGTGGAGGGGCGTGCGCTGGGCCTGCTGCATGGCCTGCCCATCGGCATCAAGGACCTGGAAGAAACCGGTGGCCTGCTGACCACCTATGGTTCGCCCCTCTATCGCGGCAACGTGCCGGCGCGGGACAACGCCCTGGTGGCGCGCCTGCGCGCAGCCGGTGCGATCGTGGCCGGCAAGACCAACGTGCCCGAGATGGGGGCCGGCGCCAACAGCCGCAATACCGTCTGGGGCGCCACCGGCAATCCCTTCAATCCGCTGTTGAATGCCGGCGGTTCCTCGGGCGGTTCGGCCGCTGCGCTGGCGACCGACCTGCTGCCGTTGTGCTCGGGTTCGGATACCGGCGGTTCGCTGCGCATTCCAGCGGCCAAGTGCGGGGTGGTGGGCTTCCGTCCCTCGCCGGGACTGGTACCCAGCGAGCGCAAGCTGCTGGGCTGGACACCCATCTCTGTGGTCGGCCCCATGGGCCGCGACGTCGCCGACACCGTGCTGCAATTGCGCGCCACCCTCGGCCTGCACATGAGCGATCCGCTCAGCTATGCGGTGGCCGAGGGCGAATTCGCGGCCTTGCCGCAGATCGACCTGGCGCAGCTGCGCATCGGCTATACCGAGGACTTCGGCGTATGCGATGTCGATGACGGCATCCGCCAGGTGTTCCGCGACAAGATGGCCGCCATCGCCCGTTTCGTGAAGGTGTGCGAGCCGGTACAGGTGGACGTGGGCGAGGCCCATCGCGCCTTCGACGTGATCCGCGCCGAGAGCTTCGTGGCCGGTTTCGAGGCCGCGTATCGGCGCGATCCTGCCTCGCTGGGGCCGAACACCCGCGCCAACTACGAGCTGGGCGCGGCCATGAGCCTGTCCGACTGCGCCTGGGCTCAGGGCGAGCAGACCCGCATCTTCCGCCGCTTCCAGCAACTCTACGAGCGCTACGACCTGATCGTCTCGCCGACCACGCCGGTCTCGCCTTTCCCCTGGAGCGAGCTGTACCTGAAGGAGGTCAATGGCGTCGCCCTGGAAAACTATTACCGCTGGCTGGCCCTGACCTACGTGGTCACGCTGGCCACCAATCCCTCGATCTCGCTGCCGTGCGGGCGCGATCATCGCGGCATGCCCTTCGGCTTGCAGGTGACCGGCCCCTTCCGCGGCGATGCGCGCCTGCTGGGCTGCGCGGCGGCGCTGGAGCAGGCCTTCGAGGGTGACGCCGCACTGCGCCGGCCGCGTCCGGATATCGCCCAACTGAAGACGGTGCAGGCGCCGCTGAAGTCCATCGTCACGCATCCGCCGATCTTCGAGGGACAGGCCGCGGGGATGGTGGGTGGCCCGGCCGTCTGAACGGCAGTGGCAAATCAATCAGAACCCGTTCGGACCGAGCAGGCCCGTCAGGGCCGAATCGAAGGCGCTACCCAGGACGAACGGTGAGTGTCTTTTCGATCGTGGTGAATACTTATTTTTTATACGATTAACGCAAACATGAACCCCATCCAACGTTTCAATACCAATGCCCGCATGAGCCAGCTGGTGGTCGCCAACGGCTTCGCCTTCGTCTCCGGCCAGGTGCCGGACAACGCCGGTGCGCCCATCCCGCAGCAGGCCGCCGAAGTGCTGGCCAAGATCGATGCGCAGCTGCAGGCGCAGGGCATCTCGCGCCAGCAGATCGTCAGCGCCAATGTGTGGCTGTCCAGCCCCGATCACTTCGGCGCCTTCAACGCCGTCTGGGAAGCCTGGGTACCTGCCGGCCACGCGCCCACCCGTGCCTGCGTGCAAGCCCTGCTGATGCTGCCGGGCCTGGATGTGGAAGTGGCCGTCGTGGCCGCGGTTTGAGCGCTTCGCTGTGCAGGAGCTTGAGCATGTCTGAACACGCCCGCGTGGATTACCTCATCATCGGCGCCGGCATTGCCGGCGCTTCCATCGCTTATTGGCTGGCGCGCCACGGCAGCGTGCTGCTGGTGGAGCGCGAGTCGCAGCCGGGCTACCACAGCACCGGCCGCTCGGCCGCGCTCTACATGGAAAGCTATGGCCCGCCGCAGGTACGCGCCCTGACCTGCGCCAGCCGTGCCTTCTTCGACCATCCGCCGGCCGGCTTTGCCGAGCATGCCTTGCTCACGCCGCGCGGCGCGCTCTTCTACGCCACCTCGGCCCTGCGCGAGCAACTCGATGCCCATGAGGCGCTGGTGCGCTCGGTCTCCGACCGGGTGCAACGCCTGGATGCGCAGCAGACCCTGGCCATGGTGCCGGTGCTGCGGGGCGAGGACCTCATCGGCGCTGTCTACGAGGAAGATGCGGCCGACATCGACGTGCATGGCTTGCACCAGGGCTTCCTGCGCGGGGCGCGTGCGGCCGGGGCAAGGGTCTTGTGCGATACCGAGGTGCAGTCCATCCTGCGTGAGCAGGATGAGGCGGGCAGTTGGTGCGTGCGCACCAGCCAGGGTGAATTGCACGCCGGCGTCATCGTCAATGCCGCCGGCGCCTGGGCCGACGAGATCGGCCGCCTGGCCGGCGCGTCGCCCATCGGTCTGCAGCCCAAGCGCCGCTCGGCCTTCACCTTCGCCGCGCCGCCCGACAGCGCCCACTGGCCGATGTTCATGCCGGTCGATGAGTCCTATTACATCAAGCCGGATGCGGGCCTGCTGCTGGGTTCGCCGGCCAATGCCGATCCGGTCGCGCCCCAGGATGTGCAGGCCGAAGAACTCGATATTGCCATCGCCATCGATGCCATCCAGACCGGCACCACACTGGAGATACGCCGTCCGGCCCATGTCTGGGCAGGCTTGCGGTCCTTCGTGGCTGATGGCAGCTTCGTGGGTGGCTATGACAGCAAGGTGCCGGGCTTCTTCTGGGCGGCGGGGCAGGGTGGCTATGGCATCCAGTCTTCGCCGGCGGCGGGCGAAGCCTACGCGGCGCTGGTGCGGGGCGAAGCGGTGCCGCCGCATATCGCCCGCTTCGGGGTCGATGCGGCGGCCTTGAGTCCGGCGCGGCTGGGCTGATCCATGCCCTCCAGGAAAACGGGGATCGGCCTTGCAGCCGCTCCCCGTTTTTTGCGTGGTCTTTCCTGTGCCTACTTCAGATAGGCCGGGCGCACATAGCCTTCGAAGCGCTCGTCCAGCGCCTTGCGGTATTGCGCCGAATGGAAGGCCTCGCGCAAGTCCTTCACGTAGGGTTTGTCCAGGTCGGCGCTGCGTACCGCCACCACCATCAGGAAGGAATCGGGCACGCTCGCCAGATGCAGCGATTGCGTCAGTTTCAGCCCGGCGGCAATGGCAAAGGCGCCATTGACGAAGGCATAGTCCACGTCCTCCAGGGCGCGCGGCATCTGCGCGGCTTCCAGCGGCACCAGCTTGATCTGCTTGATGTTGCTGGCGATGTCACGCTCCGAGGCGCGGGTCGGATTGACGTCCGCGGCCAGCCTGATCCAGCCCATCTCCTGCAGCACGCCCAGTGCGCGTGCCATGTTGGTGGCGTCATTGGGCAGGGCCACAGTGGCGCCCGGACGCACTTCGTCCAGCGAGGTGTGGCGCTTGCTGTAGATGCCGATGGGGGCGGTGGGGACCTTGATCACTTCGGAGAGCTTCAGCTGGTGATCCTGGGCGAAGCGCTTGAGGTAGATCTCATGCTGGAACAGGTTGGCATCGATATCGCCATCGGCCAGCGCCAGGTTGGGACGTACATAGTCGGAGAACTCCACCAGCTTGACCTTGTAGCCCTGCTGTTCCAGCACCGGCACGATGCCATAGCGCAGCTGGTCGGTATAGGGGCCGGAGGTGGCGCCCAGGCGCAACGTGGTGTGGGCGGGATCGGCGGCGTGGACGGTGCCGTGCAGCAGGAGCAAGGTACCGATGGCGAGGGCGAACTGGCGTAACTTGGCGGGACGTGACTTCATCTGAGCGGGCCTACTGGCAAAGCGCTCATCATAGCGATCCGCTCTTCCACCCCAACCACATTTTCGCCATTTGCTTATGCCGCTGCACTGGTTTCAGGCCGCCTGCACCTTGTTCAACGGGCGCCAGTCCTGTACGCGGTCGCGGCCATTGTTCTTGGCCAGGTAGAGGGCATTGTCGGCATGGGTGAAGAGATCGACGATGGTGGTGCCAGCGGAGGGGATGCACGAGATCACACCGGCGCTGATGGTCACCACGCCACTGTGGCTGCCTTCATGGGGGATCTGCAGTGCACGCACGGCATCGAGCACCTGCTGCGCAATCCTGTGGGCGGCGGCCAGTCCGGTATCGGGTAGCAGCAGCGCGAATTCCTCGCCACCGTAACGCGCTGCCAGGTCACCCTGGCGACGCTGTGCAGACATCAGCGCACGCGCCACGCCCTGCAGGCAATAATCCCCTTGCACATGGCCGTAGAGGTCGTTGAATTTCTTGAACCAGTCCACATCGAACATGACCAGCGCAATCGGGCTCTGGCTGCGCGATGCGTTCTGGATGGCCTTTTGCAGTTGCTCATCGAGGTAGCGGCGGTTGGCCAGGCCGGTCATGCCATCGATGAGTGCTTGCGACCTGAGCTTCTCGGTCAGCAACCGCAGGTGAAGGTTCTTCTTCTCGATCTTGTCTTCGGCGCGATCCCGCATCTTGATCACATGGAGCAGATAGATCGTCAGCAAGCCGATGATCAGCACGGCCGAGAAGATCACCAGCAACTGTGCGCGCTGCGCCTTGCGCCAGTCGGCCAGGATGTCCTCCCGTGACAGGGCGGCAGTGACGAACAGCGGATAGTCGGGCACGCGGGTGAAGTAGTTGAGCCTGACCACGCCATCCTGGGAGGAGCGGATCATCGCCCATCCGGAAGGGCGCTTTTGCACGTTGTCCTTGAAGAGGGCGGCGTCGCTCATGCTCTTGCCCAGGAACTGCGGATCGAAGGGACGACGCAAGAGCATGATGCCGTCATCAGTGGCCAGGATCAGCGCGCCACCCCGGCCGATGTCGAAGTCGTTGAACTGGCGTGCGAAGTAATCCACGCTCACGCCGATACGGATGATGCCATCGGGCTTGCCTTGGCGAGCCAGTGTGCGGGTCAGGGGAATGATCCATTGGCCGGTGGCCACGCTGCGTACCGGCACGCCGATGTGCATCTGCTGCATGCCGGCGCCGGCCGGGGGCGCATCCATCTGCGCGGGCAGCTGCAGCTCCACCCGCTTGCCACCGCTGGCGGCCGGCCAGGCATGCAGCAGGCGCCCGTGCTCGTCGAGGATCTGGATGCTGTCCATCTGGGGAAAGAGCGCACCCTGGCGCGTCAACAGTTTTTCCATCAGCAACTGCAAGGCGGCTTGGCTGAAATGCTCTTCCGAGCGCAGCTCGGCGAGTTCTTGCATCAGCAGGTCGGCAGCCCGGAAGCTCAGGTTCACCTGGGTGGAGAGGCTGTTGGCGATGTTCATGGTGTCGACTTCGCCTGCCTTGAGGGCGGCGTCGCGTCCCGCCATGCTGCCATTGATCAGCGCGTAGCCGAAGATCAGCATGGCCATGACGGCCATGACAAGTGAGGTGATCCTGACCTTGTTGTTCAAGCGCTTGAGGGGCATTGCGTTCTCCACGACCTTGGGGTGGTCGACTGTAGCACATTGAAATCAAATAAATCAAATAACACAAATATACATTATTCCTCTCATGGTGAGGTCTGGATGTTTCCCCTATTTTACGACTGGAAAATTCATTCGAATTTGATCTGGATTAACTGTGCAAACCAGATGATGCTTCCAGAAGCCCCTTCTTTTATGATTCTTTCGAGCGGAAATAGCCGTTGGACAAGAATTGGATGGGTGGCAACAAGCTGCTCGGTACTGGTGCGTATCATTTCCATCCTGTGAGAAATAAGCAAATTAATCGTATTAAATGTATTAAGCGAATAAATTAAATAAATTCTCTATCGCGCACTGGCATGTGGCGCGCAGGCATGGGCGGGAAGGCGTGGCTTGTCGCGAGGATTGGTGAGGCGTATATTTCCGTATGGAAATAACAAAATGGAGACTATCCTTGGCTTTCTCTCGCTACGCGCTACTTATCCCGCTTTTCGCCTGCTTGTCGTTCACGGGCTGCAGCCGTTCGCCCAAGGAGCAACTGGCCTATCAGCACGCGGAGGAGCAATACCAGATCAACCAGCGCCGCGCCGAACACCTGGGCGAGCGCGCGCAAGATCCGGAGCCGGCCCGGGATGAGTCCGTCGGGCCCACGCCGGTACGGCAGTAATGCATGCACCAGCGCGCCCTCAGCGGGCCATACGGCATAGAGCCTCCAGCGCGGCCAGGTCGCTGCGTTCGATGCACAGGCTGGCCTGTCGATGGAAGGCTGCGCAGTGCGGGTATTCCCGTCCCAGGGTGTCGCACCATTCCAGCAGGTCCGAGACCGCACCCAGCTCGATGAGTGCCAGCGCATCGCGCAGCACGGCCAGCGGTGGCAGCGACATCTGGGCGGCCGGTTCGGGTGATGCCACCGGCTCCGGTCGCGTCAGTCCCAGCAGGCGTCCCATGGCCTCCTGCAGTTCGAGGAAATTGAGCGGCTTGAGCAGGCGGGCATCGAAGTGGTCGCCCGCCGGTGCGGCCTGCCCGGCATTGAGGGTGGCCGACAGCAGCAGCACCGGTACGCGCGGCCACAGCCGCCGCGCCGCCTGCAGCACCTGGGCGCCATTGGCGCCGGGCATCAGGTAGTCTGTCAGGACCAGGTCAGCCGTGGCCAGCGTGCGCTGTTCCATGCGCGCCATCGCTGCCACGCCATCCGCGCAGGTTTCCACGGCAAATCCCAGGCGGCTGAGCTGGTCGTCCAGCAGGCGGGCAATCTCGGGGTTGTCCTCCACCACCAGCACCAGGTAGCCGCTGCCATCGATCAGGGGGCGCATGCTGGTGTCTTCCTGCACGTGATGACTTGCCAGGTCGTGTTCGTCGCCGAGCGGGGCCGGCAGGCGCAACTGCATGCGCGTACCCCGTCCCGGCGCGCTGTCGAGCGCGATGATCCCGCCCATGCGGGTGATCCACTGGCGCACGATGGCCAGCCCCATGCCGATGCCGGGTTGGCTGCGGTCGGCGTCGGCACGCTCGAAGGGTTCGAAGATGCGTGCCTGGTGCTGGATGGGGATGCCGCAACCGTCATCGCTGACTTCGATTTCAAGGATGCCCGCGTCCTGCGCGCAACCGCCCGCATGCCAGCAGGCACGCAAGCCGATGTGCCCGTGCCGGGTGTACTTGGCGGCATTGTCGAGCAGGTTGCCGAGGATGCGGTGCAGGCGCTTGCCATCCAGGACCAGCACTGCAGGCAGGGCCGCATCGATCTGTAGCGAGAATGCATTGCCCTGGCGGCGTGCCAGCTCGGCCCCCTCCTGGCCGATGGCATTGAGCAGCGCATGGAGGTAGAGTGGCGCCGGTTGCGGGGTGTCGAGCTGGTCGCCGCGAGCGTAGTCGATCAGGTCGTTGACCATGGCCAGCATGTGGCGGGCGCTGCGCACGATGATGCGGCCGTAGGCGGCCGCATCGCCGCCCCCCTGCAGCATGTCGCCGAAGCCGAGGATGGAGGTCAGCGGCGTGCGCAGGTCGTGGCTGATGCGGGTGAGAAAACCGGTCTTGGCACGGTTGGCTTCGTCGGCGGCCTGCAGGGCTTCGCTCAGGGCCAGGGTGCGTTCGGCGACGGTCTGTTCCAGCTTGAGCTGTTCGCGCACCCGCATGTAGAGCATGGCCCATTGCAGCTGCTCGTGCTGGCGGTGCAGGGCGAGCGCACGGCACACCACCAGGAGGCTGGTCATGCACAACAATCCGGTCTGGAACAGGGCGGCGAAATGCCAGTCGGGCAGCAGGCTTTGCGCCAGCAGGCCATTGAGTTCCAGCATCTTGGCCGCTATCGCGCCCCAGGCCAGCGCAAAGGACAGCACCAGCATGCGCGCATTGTCCAGGCCATGGCGCCAGCCATGCAGCATGGAGGCAATCCACAGCAGATAGCACAGGGCGGCCACGCCGTTGGCCACCGGGGCGGCCTGGCGGTACTCGCCCAGGGCGGTCCACAGGGTGACTACCGCCAGCACCACGCTCGTGAACTGGTAGAGCCATCGCCAGGGGCGCAGGCGGCGCAGTTCGACCAGCCCATAGCTCATGCGCAGATAGAGCAGGGTGGTGAGGCAACCGAGGGTGGCTGGCGTATGGACCAGCCAGGGACCGCCGTCATCGAGCAGGTAACGGTACAGGTAGCCCTGGAAGCTGCAGATATAGGCCAGCGCCGCGACGATCCAGCCGGCCATCAGCACGAAGCCATGGTCGTTCCAGACGATGCCCTGGATCAGCGCATAGGTCGCCAGCAGCAGCGACAGCCCGAGCATGAGCGCCTGCAGTGCCAGCTCCCGCCCTTCCTCCTGGCGAAACGCCGCGCTCTCCCATAGCGACACCTGCAGGTCCAGCAATGAATCGCTGCGCACGCGCAGGATGAGCTGGCGCCGCTCGCCCGGCATCAGCGTCACCGGAAACAGTGGCACATGGGAAGCCACTGCACGCCCGGACAGCGGGTGACGGGTGCCGGCTTGCAGGGGCAGCGTTGCCGCCTCATCGATGGGGGCGTCGGGAGCAGGCAGCGGCAGCAGCCACAGGCGCACGTCTTCCAGCCGTGCCGACCCCATGGCCAGCCAGCGCGTGACGGTGTGCGCGCTGTTATTGCGCAGCTCGCCGCGTAACCAGAAAGCACCGACGCTGTAACCTTCCTTGAGCAGGCCCACCTGGATGCTCTCCCACGACGGGCTGGCCAGGGCGCCGGTGAGCGTGAGGCCGGCCTCGCGGTCGCGCAGGATACTCAGTTGCGGGGTGATCACGCGCTCGCTGGTGATGTCGGCCAGCTCGATGGCCTGCGTGGTCGACCCAGACAGGGCCAGCACCATCCACAGCGTTGCCCGCAGCCATCGGCGCCAGCGCATCGCGCATCCGTCCTAGCGGCGGAACTGGCTGGGCGGCATGCCAAAGCGCTCGCGAAAGGCGGTCGAGAAATTGGCGGTATTGCTGTAGCCCAGCGCCAGCGCAATGGCGCCGATATCGAGCGTGGTGTCGGAGAGCAGGCGACGGGCTTCCTTCATCCGTTCTTCACGCAGGAAATCGAAGACGGTCACACCCACGCAATTCTTGAAGGCCGTGCTCAGCCGCCGCGCGTTGGTGCCCACGGCCGAGGCCAGGGCATTGAGGCTCAGGGTCTGGTCGAGCTTTTCCAGCATCAGCCGGCGTGCGGCCTGGAACAGCACCACGTCGAAGGTGTTGGAGCCGGGCGCGATATCGGGAGCTGCGGCAGCCGCGGTAGCCGACGGTGGCAGGTCTTCATGGCTGCGGCTGCGCAGGTGGATGCACAGGCGCAGGCGCACTTCCTCGAAGTCGAAGGGCTTGGTGACGTAGTCCACCGCGCCGGCGGTCAGGCCCGTGATCCTCTCCTCGACGGCCGTGGCCGCCGACAGGAAGATCAGCGGGATGGTGCGCGTGATGGGATTGGCCTTGAGCAGGCGGCAGCTGGTCAGTCCATCGTAGACCGGCATGCGTATATCCATCAGGATCACGTCCGGCCGGATGGTCTGGGCCTTGCGATAGCCATCCTGTCCGTCGCGGCCGATATACAGGCGTGCGCCCTGGCGGACCAGGAAGTCGGAGAGAAGCATGCGGTCTTCCTCCGAGTCGTCGACGACCAGGATGCGTTGTCCTGAGAGTGGTCCCGTGATGGCGGGATGCAGCGGCTTGAGTATCATTTTTTTCCTCGTGGCGAATGTGCGGAAATTACATCGAATGCGGGAACAAACGTAGTAAAAAACGTGGAACAGAAAATATTTTTCCCGCCATCACAACAAAGGGGCCAAGGGGCAAAAGGAGAGTCAGGGAAAACTAAAAGTTTTACGATAAATTTTTCCCTTCATGTCGTCATGTGTTGCCAGCAAAGGTTTTGGCGGCATGTCGATCCGAACGAATTCTTATTTTGTTAGTCGGTTTTCCAATCGTCACTGATAGAAAGGGAAAGAGAAATAATGGCAAGGATTATGTTGATCGAGGATGGTGTTCACGCATCGCATTCCATCAGCGCAATACACCGATTTCTGTTGAGCGATGATCACAAGGTGAGCTTGGTGGTCGCCGATGGAGAACACCTGATGACCTCCGATATCCAGTACGACATTGCCGTCATCGATATGGGGTGTGCCCGGGGAGCGGGTTGTGCCATCGCGTCGCGCCTGCGCGCCGTCGATGCACGTCTGGGGATCCTGTTGCTGTCGGGTGATGACGATCCTCCGGGCATACGCATCACGGGTTTGCAGAGTGGTGCGGACTTCTGCGAGCCCAAACCGCCGATGACGAGCCTCATTCGTGCCTACATCGACACGATACTGCGACGCATCGCACCACAGGCCTGGAGCCTGGATACCATCGCCCGCACGCTGCGCGCGCCTCACCGTGATGCGGTGCCGATCAATCCGCGCGAGATGGCATTGCTCAGGCTGCTGGCCGACAGTTCCCACCACGCTGCCGATCGTTGTGCCATCGCCCACGCCTTCGGGATCGAATGGGTAGGCTTCGATGAGCGGGTGCTGGAGAAGACCGTCAGCCGATTGCGTCGCAAGTGGCGTGACGGCGCCATGTGCGACCTGCCACTGCGCACCATGCATGGCGTGGGCTACTGCTACTGCTTCACCGAAAAGATCCAGATCTGCTGATTGTCCTGCCGGCTGGTGTCGTCGGCCTCCCGCGAGGGAGGCTGACGCAAGCCGCTTACGTTTGAGTACCACCTTCCACCTTCCGGCACGTTCCTCCCTCTGCCGGCGCAAACCGGATGGGAGAGCCTGCCTTGTCCTTCGCTAGGGAAATGTCGCCTATTCCGTCTCGCTCCTTTCTTGCATCTCCCTGGTGGCGTCTTGCCCGGCCCTGGGTGCTGATGTGCCTGTTACTGCTGTCGAACTCGGCGGCGCTGGCGCAGCTGAGCGTGAGCACTTCGTTTTCCCAATCCAATATCGCCGCGGGCCAGGGATCGTCGCTGACCGTGACGTTGCGCAACAGCGGCAGCAGCCCGCTGGGTGTGCCGGCCTTCGCGTTCAATCCCATCGGGACCGATGCCGCGACATTGACCACCTTGCAGGTGCAGACCAGTGCCGTGGTCGGCGGCAGCACGGTGTCGCTCGGGACTACCTGTCCGGCTGCCGCTGTCACGCGCATCAACGGCAACCAGGGGTTGCAGCTGTCGGCGACCACGCTGGGTGCCGGGGCCTCCTGTACGATCGCGGTCCCGTTCTCCGGCAGCATCGGGGTGGCCCAGAACAAGGTGGTGACAGTCACTCCCAAGGCGGCATCCGTAAGCAGCGGAAGCTCCGCCGTGAGCGTGAGCTTCGCGGCGAAGAATTCGGTATTCCTGTGGAATAACTTCCAGCTCTCCAAGGTGAGCTCGCCCAAGTTCGTGGCGCCGGGCGATCCGGTGTTCTTCGAGATCCTGATCAACAACTTTGCCGGGCAGACCCTCAACGGCCTGACGGTCAATGACCGGCTGCAATCCAATTCGGCCATGGTGCGATTTCCTGGCTGGACCGGCAGCACCGGCCTGCCGGCCTGGAGTGCCATCAATACCAGCCAGGCGGCGACGCTGGGCGGCTGCACGGTGGTCAACGTCGGCGGGGCCAACAGCAATCCCGTGTTCACGCTCGACAATGTGCTGTTGAACAGCGTCTGCACGCTGGGTTTCTGGGCCGCGCTACCCAAGGATGCCGTCGAAAACGCCACACCGATCAACAGCCTGGAGCTTGGTGCGGTCAGCTGGGTCAATCCGGTCACCGGTTTTACGGTCGCCAACGCCAGCCAGAGCAGCACGCAGATGCAAGTCATTGCGCCCCTGGCCATCAGCGCAGCCTTCGGCGTGGCCAGCTCCCCCGAGGGCGTGCCGGTGACCCTGAGCTTTACCCTGGCCAACAGCAGTGTCGGCACGGTCAGCAATCTCGGCTTCAGCGCGGCCTTGCCGCTGACGGCCCTGGGCAGGCAGCTGCGGGTGGCCAGTCCGGCCAATGCCGCCACCACCTGTACCGGTGGCACTGTCACGGCCGTGGCCGGCGGCAAGACGGTTGCGCTGTCCGGTGCGTCGCTGGGGCCGCGCACCATCAACCCCAACATCGTCGGTAAGAACCAGGCCAGTACCTGTACGGTCAGCGTGCAAGTGATCGGTCCGGCCGATACCTATACGCTGGCCCTGCCCAAGCAGGCGCTCAGCGGCAGCGGCAACTATGCCATCGATGGCAGCGCCTATACGCCCAGGAGTTCGGCACTGACCGCACCGGCGCCGGCGACCCTGGTCTACAACACCCCGATACTGGGCGCGACCAAGGCCTTTGCGCCGGCGAGCATCGGCGAAGGTGGGCGATCCACGGTGACGGTGGCTCTCACCAATACCGGCACCGGCCCCCTGGGCAACCTGGCACTCAACGATCCCCTGCCACCCCACATGGAGGTAGCCAGTCCGGCCAATGCCTCCAGCACCTGCGGCGGGGCGAGCGTGACGGCCGTGCCGGGGGCTGGCAGCGTGACCATGACGGGCGGGAACCTGCCGGCATCCAGCAGCTGCCAGCTGGTCTTCGATGTGATCGGCAGCGGCGCGGCGCCCTGGGTCAATTCGATTCCCGCCGGCGGCATCACTGCCAGCGGCGGCGTCCAGAACCTGACCCCGGTATCGGCCACCCTGGCCAACAGTACGCCGCCGGCGGTGGTGGTGAGTGCCACGCTCGTGCCGGCCACGCTGGCCATGCCGGGCCAGGACAGCGTGCTGACGATCCTGTTGCAGAACAAGTCGCCTCAGGCGCTGAGCAACCTGCGCCTGAGCGACTATTTCACCGCCAACGGCATGGCCGCTGCGGCGTCCACCGGCATGCAGCTCATTGCACCGTTCAACCTGAGCAGCACCTGTCCCGGCGCCACGCTCAATGCCGCCGGCGATGGCAGCAGCTTCGGCATGACAGGGGCCAGCCTGCCCTTCGGCGCCAGCTGCACCCTGAGCGCCCATGTCACGTCGACCAAGGTCGGCAAGGCTGTCAACGTCATTCCGGTGCAGGCGGTGGCTTCCAGCGAGGGTGTCAGCAATCCGGCCGGAGCGACCATCAGCCTGACTGCGGGCGGACGTATCGACGTGAGCCAGTCGTTCATGCCGGCGCTGGTCCGGCCGGGATCGGTGTCCCGCCTGCGCCTGAACCTGTCGCACAAGGTAGGCGTGGCGCTGGACAGCCTGGCGCTGACCGACCATCTGCCCGCAGGCCTGGTCGTGGCCACGCCCGCCAACGCGGTGACCACCTGCAGCGCTGGCTCGCTCACTGCCAGTGCCGGCCAGGTGCGGCTGACGGGCGCATCGATGCCGCCTGCCACGGGCCTGCCCAGTGCCTGCAGCATCGAACTGGACGTGGTGGCCAGCAGTGAAGGCCACTACCAGAACACGCTGCCGGTGGGCGAGGTCACCGGCAACTTCGATGGCGGGCCGGCCAGTAACTGGGTCGCGGCCGGCGCAGCACTGGAGGTGCGCAGTGCCGTGCAGGTATCGACGAGCTTTGCTCCCTCGGTGGTGGGGCGGCAGGTTCCTGCCACCGTCACCATCACGCTGGTCAATGGCAATGCGATTGCCCTGACGGCGCTGCGCCTGGTCGATACCTTGCCGCCCAACCTGGCACCGGCGCCGCTGCACCATGCCACCACCACCTGTGCCGGTGGCAGCGTGGCCGTCGACGCAGCGGCCCGGACCGTCACGCTCAATGGCGCCACGCTGCCGGCGTCGGGGACCTGCCAGGTCAGCGTCGACGTGGTCAGCGATGTCCCCGGAAGCTACACCAACAGCATCGCCGCCCATGCGCTGCAGGACAGCGAAGGCGTGGACAACGACCTCCCGGCCAGTGCCATCCTGACGGTGGCCCAAGCCCCTACGCTGACCAAGCAGTTCAGCGCATCCCAGATCCGCGCGGGCGGGGTATCCACGCTGACCCTGGCGCTGGGCAACGACAACAGCACCGCGATCACGCTCAGCGCCGACCTGATGGATAACCTGCCCAGTGGCATGACGGTGGCGTCCAGCCCCAAGCTGGGCGGCAGTTGCGATCCGGCCCGGGTCAGTGCGGCTGCCGGTGCGACGGTGGTGCGCTATGCCAGCGGCGCGGTGTTGCCGGCCGGAGGCTGCACCATCCAGGTCGACGTCACGGCCGCCGCCGAGGGCAGCTACAGTAACGTCATCGCCGCCGGGGCTCTGTCGACCACGGTGGGCAGCAATGTCCTGCCGGCCACGGCCAGTCTGACAGCCAATCCGCCGGGGGTGATCTCGGGCAAGGTCTTCCTCGACGCTGCCGGAGCGCCCAACGGCCTCTACGACAGCAGCAAGCCCGGCCTCGCCGGCGTCGTGGTGAGCCTCGCTGGCATCAGCTATGGCCCGGATGGCGCCCCCGGTGGTGGGGATGACGTGGCCGTCAGCGTGCAGGCCACGACTGATGCCAGCGGCAGCTATAGCTTCGGCGGGCTCGCGGCGGGCCAATACACGGTGAGCCTGGCGACCCACCCGGCCAATACCGTCACCGGCATCACCACTGCCGGCCCGGTGCAGGGAGGCGGTGGCGGCAGCAGCGGCAGCGCCAGTGCGGTGACGGCCTGGCCCAGCAGCATCAGCGGCATCGTGATCCTGGTCGATGCCAGCGGCCGCACGGCTTCCTCGGGCGGCAACAACTTCGCGGCGCTGGCGCAAGTGTCGGTGGCAGGGCGCGTCTATGCGGATGCCAACAACAACGGGGTGGTGGATGCCGGCGAGGCCGGCATCGCCAACGTGACAGTGCAACTGGCCGGCGCGGACTGGGCCGGCAATGCCGTGACCCGCAGCACGCAAAGCGCTGCCGATGGCCGCTACCAGTTCGACAAGCTGCCGCCGTCCGGCGCGGCGGGTTATACCCTCACCGAGATCCAGCCGGCCGGCTATCTCGATGGCCGCACCACGGTGCCCGCTGGCCAGCCGGGGGTGGCTGGCAGCACCAAGCCGGTTGCCGTGGGTGCCACCGATACGATCAGCGGCATCGTCGCGCGGGCAGGCGATGTGCTGGGCAACTACCACTTTGCCGAGGTGCCGACCATGTCGATTGCGGGGCGCGTCTTCGTTGACCGCAACAAGAATGGCATCGTCGATGCCGGTGACACCGGTATCGCCAACGTGACGATACGACTGGGCGGCAAGGATGTCGCCGGCAATGTCGTGCAGCTGAGCAAGCTCACCGGCGCCGATGGCACCTACCGCTTCGACAACCTGCCTCCTTCGGATGCAAGCGGATACAGCCTCACCGAGATCCAGCCGGCCAACTATCAGGACGGCCTGACCACTGTGCCGCCCGGCCAACCCGGCCTGGCCGACGCCAGCAAGCCGGTGGCGGCCGGCGGGGCCGATGTGATCCGAGGCATCGTGGCGCGCGCCGGTGACATGCTGGTGGACTACAACTTTGCCGAACTGGCCAGCCTGTTCCTGCAATTGCCCATCGTCAGCGGTTACGTCTACCTCAAGGCCGACCATGCCGGTGCGCGCGCGCCCGCCAGCGTGCAGGCCGGCATGGCCGGCTGGACGGCGCAGCTGGCGCAGAACGGCGCCCTGGTCTGCAGCGTGCAAAGCAATGCCCAGGGCTTCTACCAGTTCGACAACCTGCATTGCCCCGGGTACGAGGAAAGCGGCCTGCCGACCGGTAGCGGCTTTGCCATCACCTTCCTCTCCAGCGGCAAGGTCGTGTCGACGACGGCCAGTTCGGGTAACCGTCGCGGCGACGTCTCCGTACTGGGCAAGATCACGGGGATCACCCTGTTCCCCGGTGAACAGGTGCTGGAGCAGAACCTGCCGCTGGATCCGTCCGGGGTGGTCTACGACGCCCAGACCCGGCAGCCGGTGGCCGGCGCTACCGTGACGCTGTCGGGGCCGGCCGGCTTCGATCCAGCGCACCACCTGGTGGGTGGGCAGGCCAGCCAGGTGACGGGTGTCAACGGCTTTTACCAGTTCCTGCTGCAGGGCGGCTTCCCACCGGGTCTGTACCGGCTCGCCGTGCTGGGGCCGCAGGCCTACCAGCAGGGAACGGCCGCCAGCATGCCGCCTTGCCAGGGTGAGCTCACGGTCGGGGCGCTGCCTGCCCCGGCGCGGGTGCAGGCCAGCAATGGCGCGCCTGGCGCGGCAGTACCGGCGGCCAATCCGGCGGCCTGCGTGGGCATCGTCGACGGTGGCGCTGCCAGCGCACAGTACTACCTGGGATTCGTCCTCTCGGACAGCTCGGCCCCCGTGCTGAACAATCACCTGCCGCTGGACAAGGCCGCCACCGGTTTGCTGACCGTGTTCAAGAGCACACCCATGATGAGAGCGGCGCGGGGCGACCTGGTGCCGTATTCCATCACGGTCGTCAACAACCGGGCCCATCCGGTGGGGGCGGTGAACCTGCTGGACCAGATGCCGCCGGGGTTCAAGTACCGGCGCGGCAGTGCGTCCCTGGATCACGTGCCGCTCGAACCGGTGATGAACGGCCGTGTCATGGTCTGGCGCGGGCAGAATTTCCAGGCCAACGAGAAGAAGACCTATCGTCTCATCCTCGTCGTGGGTGCGGGGGTGGAGCCGGGCGACTACATCAACCAGGCCTGGACCATCAGCGTGGACAACCGCATGCTCTCGGGCGTCGCCCAGGCCAGCACGCGGGTGGTGGCCGAGCCGACGCTGGATTGTCCGGACCTGGTCGGCAAGGTCTTCGAGGATCGCAATGGCAATGGCTACCAGGACCCGGGCGAGCCCGGGCTGGCCGGCGTGAGGCTGGTCACGCCGCGTGGTGTGCTGATCCATAGCGATGCCCAGGGGCGCTTTCACGTGCCTTGCCCGGAGCTGCCCAACCCGGACCGGGGCAGCAATGTCGTCCTCAAGCTCGATACGCGGACCCTGCCCGAGGGCTATCGGCTGAGCACCGACAATCCGGCCTCGGTGCGCCTGACGCGGGGCAAGATCAGCAAGATCAGTTTCGGCGCGGTGCGCTACCGGATCTTGCGATTGAACCTGGGCGATGCCGCCTTCGTGCCCGGACTCAGCGATCTGCTACCGCAGTGGGATGCACAGCTCGATGCCCTGGTGGAGCGCCTGCTGGAAGCCCCATCGATCATGCTCTTGCATTACGCGCCGCCTCTGGCGGCCCAGCCGCCGGGACTGGACCTGCTGCGCCTGGAGACCCTGCGCGAGCGCTTGCTGGCGCGCTGGCAGGCGCGGCAGGGGCCCTATCTGCTGCGTATCGAGATCGCGTCGCAACGATAGGATAGGGCAACTCAGGGCAGCCGCGCCTGTAACTGGTTGCCGGCCACCACGAACTTGCCCGCACCCAGGTGATGCAGGGTGTGCAGGTCGGCATTGGCGTCGGTGAAATGCCAGTGGCCGTTCTCGAAGATGCGGGCATCGGCGGCGGCCGCGACCACTTCACCGAAGAAGGTGTCGTAGGCCTGTTCGCTGCGGCTCTCGGGCAGCCAGCGGCATTCCAGCCAGGCCGCGCAGCCCTGTGCCAGCACCGGCAGGCCCAGCACGGGGCCAGTGCCGGCGACGATGCCGTGGCGTGCGAACTTGTCGTCATCGCGGCCGGTTTCGCTGCCCACCGCATAGGTCAGGTCCATCAGCGCCGCACCGGGAACGATGATGCCGAAGCTGCCCGATTGCGTGATCAGCTCGCGGGTATAGGTACTCTTGTCGATCACCACGGCAATGCGTGGCGGGGTGAACTCCACCGGCATCGACCAGGCGGCGGCCATGATGTTGCGGCGCCCCCCGTGGCTGGCCGTGACCAGCACGGTGGGGCCGTGGTTGATGAGGCGGCTGGCGTGCTCCAGGGCGACGGGGCGGAACTGGCTGGGATGGGTCAAGGCGGACTCCTGTGGCAAGAACAGGCGCCAAGGATGACATAGATTCTTGCGCGACGTCTGTCGTGGTACCGCCTGCGTCGCCACTGGCCGTTCGTCCTGAGCCTGGCCAAGGGCATGCCTGTGAGCCGGGCGCAGGAGCGCCTTCGATACGGCCCTGGTGGGCCTACTCAGTCCGAACGGTTCAAGATGGCGGGCCGGGCGACGTTGCGCTTAGTTGCACTTAGTGGCGCTTACTTGCCCCAGCTCAGCACCAGCGGATCGAGGCGGCGTGCCACGCGCAGCAGGCCCTCGCGCACCTTGGGATGCAGCGGCGCCTGCGGGTGGCGCAGCATGTCGGACTTGATGACGCCGCCTTCGAGCATGAGTGCCTTGCAGGCGGCCAGGCCGCACTGGCGGTTCTCGTAGTTGATCAGCGGCAGCCAGTGCATGTAGAGCTCGGCAGCCTTCTCGGTGTCCCCGGCGAAGTAGGCGTCGACGATCTTGCGGATGCCATCCGGATAGCCGCCACCGGTCATGGCGCCGGTAGCGCCGGCATCCAGGTCGGGGATGAGGGTGATGGCTTCTTCGCCATCCCAGGGGCCGACCACGGCGTCACCGCCCAGTTCGATCAGATCGCGCAGCTTGGAGGCAGCACCGGCGGTCTCGATCTTGAAGTAGGAGACGTTTTCGATTTCCTTGGCCATGCGCGCCAGGAAGGGCGCCGACAGCGGCGTGCCGGCCACCGGGGCATCCTGGATCATGATGGGGATGTCGATGGCCTCGGAGACACGGCCATAGAACTCGTAGATCTGCTTTTCGGACACGCGGAAGGTGGCGCCATGGTAGGGCGGCATCACCATCACCATGGCCGCGCCCGCATCCTGGGCCGCGCGGCTGCGCTCGGCACAGATCTGGCTGCCGAAGTGGGTGGTGGTGACGATGACCGGCACGCGACCGGCCACGTGCTCCAGCACGGTGTCCTGTACCAGCACGCGCTCGGCGTCGGAGAGCACGAACTGCTCGGAGAAGTTGGCCAGGATGCACAGGCCGTTGGAGCCGGCATCGATCATGAAGTCGATGGCGCGCTTCTGGCCTTCCAGGTCGAGGTTGCCGTG
>JAFAMT010000176.1 GCA_019233085.1 Herbaspirillum sp. | reverse complement strand
CATCATTTTTCTTGCTCCATTCATTGGCTGATCGCGCGGATCAGCGGTCATCCTGCGAACCGGGCAGGGCATGCGCCGAGGGTGCCACGTGCGAGCCAGCGGTCATCGGGGCTTCGTGGTGCGAGGCCGAGTGCAGCTTGCGGCGGTCGACGGTACGCAGCAGGACGTAGAACACCGGGGTCAGGAACAGGCCGAACAGGGTCACGCCCAGCATGCCGAAGAACACCGCGATACCCATGGCATGACGCATTTCCGAACCGGCACCGGAGGAGGTCACCAGCGGCACCACACCCATGATGAAGGCGATCGAGGTCATCAGGATGGGGCGCAGACGCAGGCGGCTCGATTCGATGGCAGCCTGGACGGCGGTGCGGCCTTGCATCTCCAGTTCGCGGGCGAATTCGACGATCAGGATGGCGTTCTTGGCCGACAGACCCACCAGCACCATCAAGCCGATCTGGGTGAAGATGTTGTTGTCGCCACGGGTCAACCACACACCGGTCAGCGCCGCCAGGATGCTCATCGGCACGATCAGGATCACGGCCAGCGGCAGGGTAAGGCTTTCATACAGGGCGGCCAGCACCAGGAACACCAGCAGCACGCTGATCGGGAACACCCACACGCCGGCATTGCCTGCGAGGATCTTCTGGTAGGTCAGGTCGGTCCATTCGAACTTGATGCCACGCGGCAGGGTCGCTGCAGCCACGCGCTCGGCGGCGGCCTGGGCCTGGTCCGAGGAGTAACCCGGGGCCGGGCCACCGTTGATGTCGGCAGCGGTGTAGCCGTTGTAGCGCACCACCATTTCCGGGCCGAAGGTCTGCTTGACCTTCACCACCGAAGACAGCGGCACCATCTCGCCGGCGTCGTTGCGGGTCTTCAACTGGGCGATGTCCTCGGCCTTGGCGCGGAAGGGCGCGTCAGCCTGGGCACGGACCTGGTAGACACGGCCGAAGCGGTTGAAGTCGTTCACATACAGCGAACCCAGGTAGATCTGCATGGTGTTGAAGACGTCGGTCACCGGGATGCCCAACTGCTTGGCCTTGACGCGATCCAGTTCCACGTCCAGCTGCGGCACGTTGATCTGGTAGCTGGAGAACATCGGGCCCAGCGCCGGTTCCTTGGAGGCGGCCTTCATGAAGGCTTGCGCGGCCTTGTCCAGCTCGGCATAGCCCAGTGCGTCACGGTCTTCGATCTGCATCTTGAAGCCACCCAGCGTACCCAGGCCCATCACCGGCGGCGGCGGGAAGACGGCGGTGAAGGCTTCCTTGATGCCGCCGAACTTCTTGTTCAGCGAGGCGGCGATGGCATTGCCCGACAATTCCTTGCTCTTGCGTTCCTCGAAGGGCTTCAGGCCCACGAAGACGATACCGGCCGAGGAACTGTTGGTGAAGCCGTTGATGAACAGGCCGGGGAAGGCGATGGCGCTGGCTACACCCGGTTCCTTCAACATGATGTCGCTCATCTTGCGCATCACTTCTTCGCTGCGATCGATCGATGCGCCGTTGGGCAGTTGCGCGAAGGCCACCAGGTATTGCTTGTCCTGGCCCGGCACGAAGCCGCCGGGGACGATATAGGAAACGCCCAGGGTCGCGGCCAGCAGCACCACGTAGACACCCATGGTGGCGCCCTTGCGCTTGATCACGCCGGTCACGCCGCCGCCGTAGTTGTCGGAGGCGCGCTGGAAGAAGCGGTTGAAGCGGATGAAGAAGCCGCCCAGGAAGCGGTCCATCTGGCGTGTCAGCCAGTCCGGCTTGTCGCCATGGCCCTTGAGCAGCATGGCCGCCAGCGCCGGGGACAGCGTCAGCGAGTTGAAGGCCGAGATGACGGTGGAGATCGCAATGGTCATCGCGAACTGCTTGTAGAACTGGCCAGTCAGGCCGGTCATGAAGGCCAGCGGCACGAACACCGCCACCAGGGTCAGGGCAATGGCGATGATGGGGCCGGACACTTCCTGCATGGCACGATAGGTGGCGTCACGCGGAGAGAGGCCGGCGCCGATGTTGCGCTCGACGTTTTCCACCACCACGATGGCATCATCGACCACGATACCGATGGCCAGCACCATGCCGAACAGCGACAGCGCCTTGATGGTGTAGCCGAAGCCCAGCATCAGCGAGAAGGTACCGATGATGGAGACCGGCACGGCCAACAGCGGAATGATGGAAGCGCGCCAGGTCTGCAGGAAGATGATCACCACGATCACCACCAGGGCGATGGCTTCAAGCAGGGTATGCACCACGGCCTCGATGGAGGCACGCACGAACTGGGTCGGGTCGTAGACGATGCTGTAGCTGACCGAGCTGGGGAAATCGGCCGAGAGTTCCTTCATCGCCGCGCGCACCTGGGTCGAGACATCCAGCGCGTTGGCGCCAGGGGCCTGGAAGATGGGGATGGCCACGGCCGGCTTGTTGTCCAGCAGCGAGCGCAGGCCGTATTCGGAGGCGGCCAGTTCCACCCGGGCGACGTCGCCCAGGCGGGTGGTGGCGCCATCCGGCGAGGCCTTCAAGATGATGTCGCGGAATTCGCCTTCGGTCTTCAGGCGACCTTGCGCATTCACCGACAGCTGCAGCGGGGTCTCCGGCGAGCTGGGCGAGGCGCCGATCACGCCGGCGGCCACCTGCACGTTCTGCTCGCGGATGGCGCGCACCACGTCGGAGGCGGTCAGGCCGCGTTGGGCCACCTTGTTGGGATCGAGCCAGACGCGCATGGCGTAGTTGCCCGAGCCGAACAGGCCCACTTCACCCACACCCTGGATGCGCGCCAGGCGGTCCTTGACGTTCAGGACCGCGTAGTTGCGCAGGTAGGTGGTGTCGTAGCGGTTGTCGGGCGAGGTCAGGTGCACCACCATGGTCAGCGTGGGCGAGGACTTGAGCGTGGTCACGCCCAGGCGCTGCACGTCTTCCGGCAGGCGCGGCAGGGCTTGCGAGACGCGGTTCTGCACCAGCTGCTGGGCCTTGTCGGGGTCCACGCCCAGGCGGAAGTTGACGGTGATGGTGAGGTTGCCGTCGCTATTGGCCTGCGACTGCATGTAGAGCATGTTTTCCACACCGTTGATCTGCTCTTCCAGCGGCGAAGCCACCGTTTCAGCGATCACCTTGGGGTTGGCGCCGGGATACTGCGCGCGCACCACCACCGAGGGCGGCACCACTTCCGGGTACTCGGAGATGGGCAGCTGCAACATGGCCAGCACACCGCCCAGCAATAGCAGTACCGACAGCACGCCCGCGAAGATC
>JAFAMT010000156.1 GCA_019233085.1 Herbaspirillum sp. | reverse complement strand
CTTGCTATCCTGCCTGCGCCTGCCCTGCAGTGCAAGCCAAGATCAACAACATATCGAGAGACAAGCGCATGCCCAATGATGTCCATCCTGGCACTTCGCCAGACTCCCGCCTGCCGGGCTTTCGCAGCTTCACGCCGGCACAGCGGCTGGCCGAGCTGGGCCGCCTGGCGCAGCTGGATGCCAGCGAATTGGCCCTGCTGGGCCAACCTGGCGCCCTGCCCCTGGCCACCGCCGATGGCATGATCGAAAACGTGGTCGGCAGCTTCCAGCTACCGCTGGGCGTGGCCGGCTATTTCCAGTTGAATGGCCGCGATGTGCTGGTGCCGATGGCCGTCGAAGAACCGTCGGTGGTGGCAGCGGCCTCCTTCATGGCCAAGCTGGTGCGCGAATGCGGCGGCTTCCAGACCTCCAGCAGCGCGCCGCTCATGCGCGCCCAGATCCAGTTGCTGGGCATCAGCGACCCGCACGGCGCGCGCCTGGCCATTCTCAAGGAACGCCAGGCCATCATTGACATCGCCAACAGCCGCGACCAGTTGCTCAACCAGCTGGGGGGTGGCTGCCGCGACATCGAAGTGCATGTCTTCCCCGACACCCGCCGTGGCGCCATGGTGGTGACCCACCTGATCGTGGACGTGCGCGACGCCATGGGGGCCAATACCGTCAACACCATGGCCGAAGCCGTGGCCGGCCACATCGAGCAGGTCACCGGCGGCAAGGTACGGCTGCGCATCCTCTCCAACCTGGCCGACCTGCGCCTGGCGCGGGCCCGGGTCAAGGTCTCGGCCAAGGTACTGGGCACGGCGCAGTACAGCGGCGAGGAAGTCATCAACGGCATCGTCGACGCCTATGAATTCGCCGCCGTCGACCCCTACCGGGCTGCCACCCACAACAAAGGCATCATGAACGGCATCGACCCGGTCATCGTCGCCACCGGCAATGACTGGCGTGCCGTCGAAGCCGGCGCGCACGCCTATGCCTGCCGCCAGGGACGCTACACTTCGCTGACCCACTGGGAGATCGCCAGCGATGGCGACCTGGTCGGCACGCTGGAAATCCCCATGCCGGTGGGCCTGGTCGGTGGCGCCACCAAGACCCATCCGGCTGCGCGCGCAGCCCTGAAGATCCTGCGGGTGGCGTCGGCCCAGGAGCTGGCCGAAGTGGCAGTGGCCGTCGGCCTGGCCCAGAACATGGCCGCCCTGCGGGCCTTGGCTACAGAAGGCATACAGCGCGGCCACATGGCGCTGCATGCCCGCAACATCGCCCTGGCGGCCGGTGCCGAGCCTGCCGAGATGGACTGGCTGGTGCAGCAGATGGTGGCGCGCCATGACGTGCGGGTGGACTATGCGCGCGAACTGCTGGCGCAGCATCGCCAGCCCTGAGGCCGGGCCGCCGATCACGAATCGAACACACGCGCCGCCTCGATGCGGCCGACAAACAACAAGGAGACAAGAGCATGAAAGCATCCCTGACCCAGCTGGCCGCGACCTGTGCCGTGGCTGGAGCCTTCGCCGGCCCGGCGGCGCACGCCCAGATTTCCAATGACGTGGTCCGCATCGGCTTCATCACCGACATGTCCGGCCCCTATGCCGATACCGATGGCACGGGGGGCCTGGAAGCCATCCGCATGGCGGTGGCCGACTACGGCGGCAAGGTACTGGGCAAGCCCATCGAGGTGATCTCCGCCGACCACCAGAACAAGGCCGACATCGCCGCCACCCGTGCCCGCGAGTGGGCCGACGAGCGCGGCCTGGATATGCTCATCGGCGGCGTCAACTCGGCCACGGCGCTGTCCATGAACAAGGTCATGGCCGAGAAGAAGCGCGTCTACATCAACATCGGCGCCGGCACCGCCCGCCTGACCAACGAGGAATGCACACCCTACACCGTCCACTATGAATACGATACCGTGGCCCTGGCCAAGGGCACGGCCAGCGCGGTGATCAAGCAGGGCGGCAAGTCCTGGTTCTTCCTGGTGGCCGACTATGCCTTCGGCCATTCGCTGGCCAACGATACCGGGGCCGTGGTCAAGGCCAGCGGCGGTACCGTGGTCGGCTCCATCAAGCATCCGCCGCAGTCCTCCGACCTGTCGTCCTTCCTGCTGCAGGCGCAGGCATCCAAGGCCCAGATCCTGGGGCTGGCCAATGCGGGCGAGGATACGGTCAATTCGATCAAGGCCGCCAAGGAATTCGGCATCACCAAGACCATGAAGCTGGTCGGCCTGCTGATGGTGATCAATGATATCCACGCCCTGGGCCTGGCCAATGCCGAGGGCCTGATGATGACCGACAGCTGGTACTGGGACAAGGATGATGCCTCGCGCAAGTTCGCCGCACGCTTCTACCAGAAGATGAAGAAGATGCCCAGCACCCACCAGGCCGCCGCCTATTCGGCCACCACCACCTATCTGAAGGCGGTGGAAGCCGCCGGCACCGACGATTCGACCCGGGTCATGGCGCAACTGAAGAAGACCCCCATCGACGACTTCTACAACAAGGGCTATATCCGCGCCGATGGCCGCAACATCCACGACATGTACCTCTACCAGGTCAAGTCACCGGCCGAATCGAAGAAGCCCTGGGATTACCTGAAGTTGCTGGAAACGATTCCAGGTGAACAGGCGTTCACGACGGTGGCGGAGTCCAAGTGCAGCCTGCTCAAGCAGTAAGGCCGCCAGTGGCCCTGCAGGGAGGAATGTTGCCTGCAGGGCCTTGTCGGGGCGGACATTGCGTAGCTTTTCGGCAGATTGCCGTCACCACAGCCACCTCATGGGCCGCGACATCACTATCCCCGCGTCACGCAACGCCTGACCATGCAGGCGACAGTGCGCCACCCTGACCATCTGTGCTCTCTTGGCATTGACGTCTTGCCTAAGTCCCGACTTGCGCCTACTCTTGCAAGCCCGCCTCATGCACATCAGCGTGCAATTCAGCGTGCAATTCCGTCAATCGCGCTGAATGTGATGTCGCGGCACAATATTGCACGCGTTGATCCGTCAGCCAGGACACAACACCCTGTTCGCCGGGCAAGTACATCAAATAAATGGCAAAAACACCGCATTGCCAATCAATACGCCAAGGAGCCCCTTTGAGTCAGCCCCATCCTAGCCAAGTTGCCAGCCCCCCTGCCGCGGCCGGCTTTACCCGCTACCAGCGGACCGTAGTCGGTCTGCTGGCCTTCCTGCAGTTCGCCGTGATCCTCGATTTCATGCTGATGTCGCCGCTGGGCGCCATGATCATGCCCGCCATGCAGATCACGCCGCAGCAGTTCGGGCTGGTGGTCTCGGCCTATGCCTTCAGTGCCGGTGCCTCCGGCTTGCTCACGGCCGGCTTTGCCGACCGTTTCGATCGCAAGCGCCTGCTGCTGTTCTTCTACAGCGGTTTCGTCATCGGTACCCTCTGGTGCGGCCTGGCGCAGAGTTTCGAAAGCCTGTTGCTGGCCCGCATCGTCACCGGCCTGTTCGGCGGCGTGATCGGTTCGATCATCCTGGCCATCTCCACCGACCTGTTCGCGCCGCAATTGCGCGGACGCGTCATGGGCATCATCCAGACTTCCTTTGCCGCCAGTCAGGTGCTGGGCATCCCCATCGGACTGTACCTGTCCAACAACTGGAACTGGCATGTGCCCTTCATCGCCATGGCCGCACTGGGCCTGGTGGGCGGACTGGTGGTGAGCTTCAGGCTGCAGCCGGTCGACGGCCACCTCAAGCTCAAGCAGGAACATAGCGCCTGGATGCACCTGTACCACACCGTGACCGAGCCACGCTACCTGACGGCCTTTGCCACCACCGCCCTGCTGATGACCGGCGGCTTCATGCTCATGCCCTTCAGCAGCGCCTACCTGGTCGGCAACCTGGGCATCGACCTGCATCACCTGCCGACCGTCTACCTGGTCACGGGCCTGTGCACCATCGCCTTCGGTCCGCTGATCGGGCGCGCTGCCGACAAGGTCGGCAAGTTCCGGGTATTCGTCTTCGGCGCCACGCTGTCCATCATCATGGTGCTGATCTATACCCATCTGGGACCGGTCACGGTGCCGATGATCATCGTGGTCAATGCGGTGCTGTTCCTGGGCATCTTCTCGCGCATGATCCCGTTCCAGGCACTGGTGTCTTCGGTACCGGGGCCGACCCAGCGCGGCTCCTTCAATGCCATCAGTGCCTCCATCCAGCAACTGTCCGGCGGCGTGGCGTCGGTGATCGCCGGTCATATCGTCACGCTGGCACCCGATGGTCGGCTGGGTAATTTCGACATCGTCGGTTTCGTCATCGTCGGTACCACGCTGGCCGCATCGCTACTGGTCTGGCGACTGGATCGCGATGTCCAGGCGCGCGCGGCGCAGGCGGCCGCCAAGGCCGTCTGAGTCCGCTCAGGCCACGCTCAGGACCGCTCCTTGCCGGCATAGTTGGCCAGGTTGCGGATGATTTCGCGTCCACTGACGTCGGCGCGACAATAGTGATCGACCAGCATGCGTACCTCGCCGTCGCTTTGATCGGGCAGGCAATCCGGTTCATCACCGGTCAGCAGCCAGTTCAAGTCGACGGCGAACTCGCGGTGTAGTTGCAGCAGCAATTCGCCGCCCGGCATGGCCTTGCCGGCCTCCAGCCAGCTGATGTGACCGGTCGAGGTATTGAGGCGCTGCCCCAGCTCACGCTGACTGAGGCCGTGGCTGATGCGCACTTCCTTGAGCCGGCCGCCGATTTCTTCACTGAACATCTCTTCTCCTGCTCGCACTGCGTTGCATCCTGTCTCCCAAAATCCCTCTCCTCAAGCTGCCGGGACGGCAGCGGGCATGCCCGTCCCCTGCCCGGCCAGGTAGCTCGACACGGCCATCAACAGCATCTTGCCGCTGGCCGATGCGTGGGCATAGTCGGTGATGAGCGTCTTGATGTGGAACCCGTAGCGCGGTGGCAAATCGGGTTCCTTGCCGCTAAGCAACCAGTTGATGTTGATATCGAATTCGCGGTGCAGGCAACGCAGGAAACGCCCTCCCGGCATGCTATGCCCCAGCTCGACGCAGCTGATATAGGCCCCGGAAGTACCCAGGCGCTGGGCAAAATCCCGCTGGTTCAGTCCGATCAGCAGCCGCGTCGCCTTGAGGCGTTCGCCGACCACTTTCTTCGACGCTTCTGCCTGGTCCGGCGTCATATTTCTTGTGTGGCTGACCATGGCATCAAGCTCCAAAGAACAAGCTCGTCATGCTATCCCGCTGATGCTGGTGCAATGCACCGATCAATATGGCGGGATGCACGGCCATGGAGGCGTCGGAACCGGAGTTGAGAAAATCGAAGCGCTCGCTCTGCATGAAGATCTGCTGCAGGGTGAGCACGCCGTCGCTGAACTCCAGGCTGCGGTTGGGATGCACCAGGGCGTCCAGCGCCCCCTCCCGCAGCAGGATCTGTCCTCCGCTACGCAAGACCAGCAACAGGTCGATGCCCAGGCTGCGCACGTCCCGGATCGATTCGATCGGGATCTTGCGCATGGCGGCCCCGGCCTGCGCCACGTCCAGCGTATAGGTCGTCTTTCCCATCAGGGCTGCCTCGATGGAATTGGCTGCTTCGGACATGGCGTTTCCTCACTCCGTCTTCTGGATGCGGATTTCCAGCGCCTCGGTGCCACTCTGGCGCGCCGCCGGGACCGGCTCGATGCGCTGGCGGATACGCGCGGCCGGCACACCGATGGAGAGCAGGTGATTGCGCACCGCGACCACGCGATAGAAGGCCATGCGGTTGGACTCCGACAAGCCCTCCACGGCGGTAGACGAGATCGTGAAGTTCTGTTCGTGGTTGGTCAGCTCCGCAAGGGCAGTCACCTCCTGGGATGTACCTACAGCATCAGTGACCAGCAGCTTGAGGGTAGGATCGGCCCCGCCCCAGCGTATACCCTTGGGTAGCACGAGCTTGACCCTGATGGTGTTGTCGCCGGAGGAATTGGATTCGCCGTTGAAGGTATCCAGACCAGACTTCGGTCCCGAGAAGATGGAGATAGGCCTGGCATCTACGCTGAAATTGCTGCCCGACCCCAGCAAGCCCACGACCGCGCCGGTAGCGCGCATCTGATAGCCGCCGATATTGCCGGCCGCAAAGTCGTAATGCTTCTGGCCGTCGACATTGAAGAGATAGACATCGGGAGCGCTACTGGAGGGCAGCGCCTTGCCAAGGTAGGGGTCATAGGTCGGCACCACTACGGTGAAGCTGCCGACAGAGTTATTGCCGGGCGCCTGCCGGCTGGATTTGACATCGTCCGCATTGTTTTGCGTATAGATGTGCTTGAAAGTAAACACAGGAACATCGGACCGCGGCACACCGTTCGTATCCAGGGGCAGGAATTCGATGATCAGCGTATCACCCACCTTCGCCGACGCCGCAGGGGCGACCTTGATGCTCAGGCCATCGATGAAGTCGGTCAGTCTGACAGCGGCCTTGGACCAGGCGGGCGCCGTTTTTCCCGCAGCGGGCTTTTCAGAGCTGGTATCGACCTGCACATAGGGCAGCTGTGCACTGGCGATATTGCCATTGGCAGCAGAAGCATCATGCAGCCTGGCGGCACCAGCATCCAGGCCGACGGCGACCTTGTCGGCGCTGCCTGGAACGTTAACGGTGAGCTGGCGCAGCCCGTCCAGATCCAGGCTCAGGCTGCCATCGGCGGCGCGGTTCATCGGTGCTCTGGCCAGCGCGTCCAGGGTGGCCTGCAAGGGATCGACGGCGTGTGCATCTCGCTGCGCCTGGGTCATGCCGGAGATGATGCCCAATGCCAGACCGTAGTTGATGGCAGCGGGTGAGCCGTCAGCGGCGTTCGGGCTGGTCAGCAGGGCCGGGATCGTCAGGATCAGGTCGCCGTCGCGCAGACCGAAGGCCGCCGCGACCGCGGCGTTGACGGCCTTCACATGGGCCGCCGAGAAATCGCTGCCCATCAGTTTCGCCGCCAGTGTGGTCAGCGGGTTGACGGTGACGGCGGCATTACCGGAGAGCCCGCCGATGATGGCCTGCAGGGCCACGTTGCCCAGCGATTGCTGGCCGCTGACTTCGTCGTTGTAGTCATTCTCCTGCGGCTTGCTGTCGGTGAGCACGAGGCGCAGCATGTCGCCTACACCGACGGCCGTCTTTTCCACCAGAACCTGCATGCGGCCGGTCGCGTCGAGGGTGCTGCCGGTGGCGACCTCGCGCCAGCTGCGATCGGCCATGAGTTTCTGTACGCTCACGCGCACTGCCGCGCCGGCATTGAAGGGGCCGGCCGCTGGCGTGATGGTCAGGCCATACATGTTCTCGGGAATGGCGTCAGCAAGGGCATTGTTGCTGGCTGCAGCAGCCGGTGCCGGGCTCCCCTTGGAAGCGGCACCACCACCACCGCCGCCGGCCGCCGCCAGACCCAGCAAGGCCAGTGCGCCGCCGCCGATGGCGACCGGAAAGGCCCAGTCAGATTTCATCCAGGCCTCGAATCCAGTAGCCTTGGCCTGCACGGCGGAGGCTGATACGGGCGCCGGAGCAGCCTGGCGCAGCAGCTCTTCGCCGACGCTCACGGGGCCGCTGGAGGCGGCATTTCCCTTCGATGATGCGGTATCGGCCTGGGCCAGCTGGAGCACGCCGTCGTGATCGCTGCTGGCGTGGCCGCCCTCTTCGGAGAGTTCCGACGCGGTCTTTTCCTGCTCGTCTTCGTGGTCATGCGCGCGTCGCACTGACATCGCGGCGTCGGCACTGGCCTGTTTGTCTTCAGCGTTGGTGATGGCGACGTCGAGAAGGTTCTGACCGTCGCGGGCTTGTTGCTCATCGGATCGAGATAACACCCCCTTGCCCACCAGCTTACCGCCCCCTTTGCCCGGTACCGCTGCAACACGTCGGGCCGCTGACATGATCGACTGTACCGGGACGTCGCCCAATTGCTTCTCGGCGACTTGATTGGCTGCAGCCTTGCTATGATCATTAGACATACGAAGTTAGCTTTCTATGATTTATTGACGGAGTAATGAAAAATATTGGCGACAAAGTGCCAACCCCAATTGCAATGGGCCAACATCGTGTTGGCCCAAGTGCGGGGTTTTATGCTGTCGGTACGCCCGGGGCCTTGTCAGGTTGTTGCCATTGACCACCATTGGCGGCGGCCAGGGTGATATCGAGCTTGTCGACACGCGCGATGATTTCCATCAGCTGGGGTTGTAGCTGGGCGCCCTGTTGCAGCAACTGGTTGCCGGCGGACTCGATGGCCACCGCGGCGGCGCGGCTGTTGGCGTCGATGCCGCCGAGGGCCAGGGCCTGTTCGCGCTGGGTACGTACGCTGTCTTCCAGGCTGACGCTGACCTGGCGCAGGTCTTCGTGCAGAACGGTCTTGAGGCTGTCGCATTGCTCGCGCAGCGCCTGGCGCTGCAATTCACCTTCCAGTACGGTCGTGCTGGTCAGCTCGCTCAGCTTGCGTGACACCGTCCTCTGCTCGTCGGCCATGCCATCGGTCAGTCCGGAGATGCCGCCCAGGTGGGTTTCCATGGCACGCACGGCATTGAGCAGACCATGGTGTGCCTGCTGGGTCTCTTCGAACTTGTGCACCAGGACGCCCATGCGCTGTTCCATGGCAACGGCGATCTGCTCCAGCTGGGGACGATCCTTGGCTTGCGCGGCGACGAGTTTTTCCAGGCTGTCCAGGCTCTTGACCAGCGGATCGCTGACCTGGCGCATGCGCGAGGAGGCCAGCAGGATGGCTTCGGTTTGCTGCTGCATCTCGTTGCGGATGGCACGCATTTCCTTCAACTGGCCCTCGCCTACGGCCATGTCCTGCTCAATGGCAGCCTGGTCGATGGCATGGGGCATGCAGATGGCCTCTGCGGCGAGGAAATAGTTTTCTTCGGCGCGGTCCACCAGCACGCGTTGCAGCTTCCGGGTCGCCATCAGTTGCAGGTTATTGACGATGGAGCCGCCCAGGCCCAGCAGGGAGGCCACGAAGGCATCGCCCATGCCGCCCAGCGGAGCGCTCATCTTCTGGAAGAACTGGGCCATCATGTCGCTGCTGCCCTCGGCACCGACGGTGCCAAACATGCCGATGAGGGCAGCCACCTCCTTGAGGGTGACGATCAGACCCAGGAAGGTACCGAACAGGCCCAGGCCGATGAGGGTGTTGGCAATGTATTGCGGCAAGGTGGTGCGACGCTGGATGTCGCCGCCAAAGCCCTCGAAGTGCTGTTGCAGCCGGGCCTGGTCATGGGCGACCGCATGCCCGTCCTTCTTGAGCAACTGGCCGAACAGCACGGTAACCTGCAAACCCATGCCGCCGGTCTTGAGGCTTTCATGCAGGGCCTGCGCCTGGGCGGTTCGATCCTCGCCCTCGTGCGAACGAAGGCGTCGGGACAGGAAGTCCAGGTGCTTGCCTTCGGCGAGCAATCGCCAGGTCTGCGCGATCGTCAGCAACTGGCCGGCCACCGTGATGACGACCAGCAGCACCACGAAGAAGGGATTGGCCACATGCTTGAGCAGTTCCATCACACGACTGAACAACATGGCGTTGACCAGTACATACGCGGCGAATACGGACAGAGTACCGATCCATGGCAGCAGATAGGCTGGGTCGGAGGCGGCGACTGGTTTGTTGAGATTGGCGATCTTCATCGGATGGTCCTTGAATTGAGAGGTGAATGGCGGTTATCGCTCCCCCATCGATTCCTGGAGGGTCTTGGCGATCGGTTTGACCAGGAATGAAAGGACGGTGCGGGTGCTGGCCTTGATTTCGACGGTGGCGGTCATGCCGGGCTTGACCTGGATCGCGCTGGCCTTCTGGCCTTTGAACACGGTGTCGTCCAGGGCGATGTGCACACGGTAGTAAGGCACGGCGCCCTGACGGGTCTCGTCCAGCAGGGTGTCCGGACTGACATAGAGCACATGGCCGTTGAGCGTGCCGTAGATGGCATAGTCGTAGGCGTCCAGCTTGACGTTGGCGGCCTGGCCCACTTTCACGTAGGCGGAGTCGGCGGTGGAAACCTTGGCTTCTACGATCAGGTTGTCCACCGGCAGGATTTCCATGACGACGTCGCCGGGTCGCACCACGCCACCGATGGTGGTCACGCGGATATTCTTGACCACGCCATCGGCGGGAGCGCGCAGCTCGGTATGTTCCAGCACCTGGGTACGGTCTTCCAGTTGCTCGCGCTGGGTGTTGAGGTCCTCCTGGACCTTGGTCATGTCGACCAGGGCTTCCTGGAAATATTTGTTGCGCTTGTTGTTGATCTGGGCGCGGATGTCAGCCACGTTGCGCTGCAGGCGCAACACATCGGCGCGGCCGACGTCGCCGGTCTTCTCCAGGTTGCGGTTCATCTCCAGCTCCTGGTTGGCCAGCTCCAGCATGTCATTCAGGGCTAGCAGGTCCTGGTCGATCAGGGCCTTGCGCTTGACGTACAGGTCCTTCTGGTTGGCGATATATTCCTTGTACTCCAGCAGGTCAGGATCGAAATTGAGTGGCTGGCCATAGACCTCGGCGCGCAGGCGCGCCAGTGCGATGCGCAAGGCCGCGACCTTGGCGCGGCTGTCATTGAGCGAGGTCTGGACACGGTCCTGCTCCAGCACCATCAGCAACTGCCCGCGCTTGACGCCCTCCCCTTCCTTGACCAGGATCTGCTTGACCGGCCCGCCATCGGGGGCCTGCACGGATTGCGTGCGGGAGACGGCGATCACCTGGCCCTGGGCCCGTGTGACCTGGTCGATGTGACTCACCGCCGCCCAGATCAGCAGGATGACGACGGTCGCCATGGAAATACGCAAAATCCATTGCGCCGATACGAGGGGGTTCTTGACTGTCTTGTTTTTCATATGCAATCCGGATTCGTCC